>CAZRQI010000004.1:0-36200 GCA_964602025.1 uncultured Veillonellaceae bacterium | reverse complement strand
GCGTTAAAAAGTCTTTTAAGCAGTTTTTTCGGGAAGGCGTATACCGTGAGATCGCCCCTGAGCCGATCCGACCATCCGACCAAGAATGTCGTGATAATAGCCGGGCGCGTTCCGCCAAATTGCGCTGGGCCATCAAAGCCTAAAATGAAAGGCTCTGCATTTAAGATTAAGACAGCCTGACCATCGCCGGTGGAAGCGAAAGGATCAGGCTGTCTTATTTTCATATTTCTTTCGCGGCAACCATTTTCTTATGGTGATGTGGGGATATTGTGAAAACCCATCGTGTTCATCACTCAAAAATGAATCAATAATTGGGTTCGTATGAGGGGCTTTTTCAAGTCGTACTCTTTGTTGTTAATCGAAGTGAAAAGGGCGATTGTCGCATGCGGGGAAAGGTTGTACGTCGCGCCAAAATTAAAGGCGCCGAAACGTAGCCTGTCGCTTTCGTAGCCAACGGTAAACGACCAGTTATCGGTTAGCTTTTTATTGACGCTTGCCGCAAAAATTTTTTGTTCATATCCAAGAACGGTATTGCGACTTATTCCATAGCCAATGCTGTATCGCGCGCCATTGACAGTCGGGGAATTAAGCATTAGAAATTTAGTTTCATTGGATTGAAACAGCTTATTTATCGGTTCAAAGTCATTGGAAAAATAGTAGCTGTTGAGTTCATCCATTCCAATGGATGCCGACCAAATCGGGGATGCCGGTGAAGCTGTCACTGGCAGGGAACAAACCAACAGGATCCAAAACAGCGCCGCAAGTATTTTCATACGAACATCTCCTTTGCCGGCAGATGTTTTTGTCCCGCAATATTGCTGCATACGATCTATGGCAGAGTCGAGTTTTCAATTATTATTGTATTGCAGTATTATGGTTTTGTAATTATCACGCCATATCAAACTTCGTTGAAAAAATGTGCGAGAAAGTTATTTTGCCAATAACAACGCTGCCAAGAGTATGGATGTGAGGTGGCTCCCGTAGATCCTTGAATGTCTGCAGGAGACAGGAAGGAAAATCGAGAATTAAGCAACTATGAGAAAACGCATCAAACAATTTATCCGGGCGCTGGGGGCGCGGATTACGCCGGCGGATCGTACGTTCATCGCTGAACATCTGAACCCTGCCGAACAGGCCGTGTTTTATGGGATGAGTTTACAGGATCAGTTTCATTGCCGACGCGTTGCCGAGGATATCCTTCGGTTGGCGGAAGGTCGGAACGATGGGGATCGACGTTTTTTGATCCGGTGTGCTTTGTTGCATGATGCAGGGCGGCGCTGGGGTGATGTTAGCACTTGGGACAAGATCGCCGCCGTGTTCCTGCACTACTTTTTTCCCGAACAGACCAGAGCCTGGGCGAAGGAGGGGCGGGGAACCCGGTTGGAGAACCTGCGGCACGCCCTGCATGTGTCGGCCTGCCACCCGCAACGCGGGATCGCCCTGCTTCGGCTCATCGGCGTCGAGCCGGATTTGTTGGCAGTCATCGGGGCGCATCACAATTCGCCGACAATAAAAGATCCGCCGGCGCTGACATTGCTGCGGCGGGCGGATGATTTGAACTGAGGAGGAAACCTGATGGGGATTAAGATTTTTCAAGTCGATGCGTTTACGGCGCAGCCATTTCAGGGAAATCCGGCCGGCGTTTGTTTGTTGGAAAAGCAGCAGGATGAAGTATGGATGCAGTCGGTGGCTAATGAGATGAATTTGTCGGAAACGGCATTTTTGTTGCCGGAAAGCGACGGCTATAGGTTGCGTTGGTTCACCCCGAAGACGGAAGTGAAATTGTGCGGCCATGCTACGCTGGCGAGCGCGCATATTTTATTCGAACAGGTTATTTTGCCCCGGGATGCGACGGCTCGCTTCTACACGGCCAGCGGGCTGCTAACTGCGGATTATGTGACTGAAACAAAAACGATTGAGTTGAATTTTCCTGCCAGCGCGGTTCTTGCCAGCGAGCCGCCGGTTGGACTGCTGGAGGCTTTAGGGGTTACGCCGGTTTTTGTCGGGCGCGGGGGTGAGGATTATCTGATTGAAGTGGCATCAGCGGAGACGGTTCGAAATCTTGCTCCTGATTTTAGCCGCTTGTTACAGGTTGCTTGCCGAGACGTCATTGTGACCGCATTGTCGGATTCCACAGAGTACGACTTCATTTCCCGCTTTTTTGCGCCGGCGGTGGGAGTTAATGAGGATCCCGTAACCGGTTCGGCGCATTGCCGTCTGGCGCCTTACTGGCGGCACAAATTGGGCAAAGATCGATTTATTGCCTATCAGGCATCCGTACGAGGGGGAGTGTTGCATTTGGCGGTCGCCGGCGATCGTGTTCTAATCGGTGGTCAGGCGGTGACGGTATTACAGGGAGAGCTTGTCGGGCAGTAACGCAGTAATATGATGGGAGGTTTATTGCAGCAGAGCCAATGCCGAAGCTTCATGCACCGGTCTGCTGAAGACATAACCCTGGATGCAGTCACAGTGATACTGATGCAATTTTTCCGCTTGCGCCTCGCTTTCGACTCCTTCGGCAACGACCGTAAGATTGAGAGTGTGCGCCATATCAATAATCGCGCCTACCAAATCAGCCTGGACCTCATCGCCCAATATGCCGTCGATAAAGGACTTATCCACTTTCAGGGTGTCAACAGGCAGACGCCGGAGATAGGTGAGGGAGGAATAGCCGGTGCCGAAGTCGTCCAAAGCGATTCCGACGCCGAGTGTTCGCAGTTCAATCAGTTTTAGAATGCTTTCCTCCATGGTTTCCATGAGAACGCTTTCAGTGACTTCAAATTCCAGTTGATCGGGAGCGATGGCATTCTTCTGAATAGTGTCGCGGACCATATCGATAAAGTGCTCTTCGGATAGTTGACGCGGTGAGATATTCACGGCGACATGCAGGCCTTTCAATCCTTTGTCATCCATCTGACGCGCGAAGTGACCGGCTTCTTTAATGACCCATTCGCCGATCGGCACGATGAGGCCGCTTTGTTCGGCGAAGGGAATGAATTTGAAGGGGGAAACCGGACCATGCTCGGCGCTGTTCCAGCGTAAGAGCGCCTCAAATCCGGCTATCTTTTTGTCAGGCAGGCTTACTTTCGGCTGGAACTGCAGGGTCAGTTCCTCGCGTTCCAGAGCGCGACGCAAGCTGTTGGTCAGGATCATTTTTTCGTAGGCTTCGGCTTGCAAGGTGTTTTCAAAGAACGACCAACAGTTTCTGCCGCTTCGTTTTGCGGCATACATGGCGCTATCGGCGTTCTTCAGGATATCATCGGGAGTCAGGCCGTCATCGGGATAAAGGGCGACGCCCACACTGGCCGACATATGGACTCGTTCGCCGGAAATCGTGTATTCCTGGCTCAACGATTGCACCAGATGGTCGGCCATTTGCGCGATTATGGCCCGATCGCCTTGTCCCGGCCATATCACCACAAACTCGTCGCCGCCAATCCGCGCGATGAAGGCATGCAGACCGATCGCTTCCCGGATATGGTTGCCGGCGGCGATGATCACGCCATCCCCCAACGAGTGTCCCAAAGTGTCGTTGATGGTTTTTAAATCATCCAGATCAATGAAGAACAAAGCGCCGCAGGATTCATTGTTTTGGGCTTTGATCATTTCCGCTTCCAGCCATAGGTTGAGATTGGCCCGATTCGCCAGGCCGGTTAAAGTATCATAATAGGCGAGTTTTCGCGTTTCGTCGTGACTGATGGCGTGTTTGACGGCGATGGCGGCGATCGAAGCCAAATGTTCCACGGCGGCCAGTTTATCCGGATCCAGTGATACCGGTTCGCCAAATGCCGCCAGACAGAGGATGCCGATCAATTTATCGCCGATTTTCAGAGGTGTCTGCATGATCAGCGTCAGCTCATTATGCGGCGGAATGGTCAAACGATGCGGCCAATGGGCATAGTCGCTTACGACGACCATCTTGTCTGTTCGAATGACTTCCGCCAAAATTCCGCCGTTTAGGTCGATCGATAAATCCTGGCGCCCGCTAAAACGGCCTTTGCCGATTTGAAAACCGCCACTATGGCCATTTAAATCAAACAGGTAAACATAACCATGGGGAATACCCGTCATGGCGATGGTTTTTTCGAGAATTCCATTTAACACGGAACTTAAATCCAGTTCATCAAGCAAAGCCGCCGAAGTATCGGCCAAGCCTTGCAACAGTTCGTTTTTTTGCGCAAGACGGTTCTGCATTTCATCCCGATCCAGAACGGCAGCGGCCAAATCCGCGTATTGACGGAAAATTTCAATGCTTTCGCTGGAAAGTCGGCTGGGGGTATCCAGCCAGTGGGCCGACAGAACGCCGACCAGACGATGATCATGCTTTAACGGGATGGAGAGCAGGCTCGTCACACGTTCCAAAGCCGGCTCGTTGACGCGCCGGGGATAATTCCGATAGTCTTCAATATACTGCGGTTCGCCGGAGGTAACAACTTGGCCCATTACACCCCAGTCGCTAGGCCGTGGGGTTAAACTCAGAAAATCGATGGGTCCGATCGATTGCCGAAACTGGACAATTTTCTCGACTTCATTATATAGCCCGATATATCCGGCTGGCGCCCCCACCAGTTGCAAGGCGTCTTTCAGGATGGATTCCAGCGAGGCGTCCACATTTTGGGAAGAACGGAGCACCAAACGGGTAGCGGCCCGGTATTGTTGCTCCCGCAGCAGCAATTCCTGTTCTTTGATCCGCCGCAACCTGATTTCGCTGAGGAGTTGCTGGTTTATTTTATTCAATTCTCCGTTCAGCGTCGCCATTTCTTCGTTCATGGCCGTCAATTCTTGATTGGCGGCGGATAAGGCGGTTGTTCGGTTGTCCACCAGCTGTTCCAGCTGATCGCGATGCCGTCGCAATTCTTCTTCCATCCGTTTCCGCTGGGTAATGTCCATGAAGGTGGCGGCAACGGCGTTTTCGGCGATGTGAAATACGGTTACGAAATAATCGCCCTGCACTCGGTCATCCTGGTAGCTGGTTTCGAATGTTTGCGTAGGGAGTTCATCCCGCGCCACAGCTCGAAGTAAATCCGGCAGATCGGTTTCCGACAGAGGCGGGAACGCATCTTCGATCTTTTTACCCAATAATTCATCATGGGCAACGCCAATCAACCGGTCTACCGTCGGATTTGCCAGACTAAAAATCAGATCGCCCTGATCATTCAAAGTATACAGATGCATTCCCAAAGGGGAACAATCGATCAGATTGCGAAATTTTTCCTCGGATTGCGCCAGCTTTTTTTCGGCTTGGTAGCGGTCGGTGATGTCAATGCCGGCGCCAATGATATGCCTTCGACCATTAATGCTCAACGGCGCTCCGGCAAGGTGGACGCGAATCAACGAACCATCCTTTTTCCGGATATCGGTTTCAAATCCCGCATATCCGTCCTGAAACGCCAGCGCCAGCTTTTTCTCGAAGAGTTCGGGAACGGTTTCCCGGAAGACATCCTGACTGTTCATCCGGGAAATTTCCGCCGAATTGAAACCGGTCAACTCCTCCATTTTCTGATTCCAGCGCACCGGACAACCATGTTCATCAAACAGATAGAAGATACCGGGGAACGTGTCGAGAATGGTGTCGGTGATTGCTTTTTCCCGGCGAAACTGATCGAATAGCATGGCGCTTGTCACGGCGACGGCGGCGAGAACGGAGATTTGCTCCCAAATTTTGATCTCGCTGTCGTCAAGCGGATGAACCCTGTCATTCCAGGACAATTGGAGAACGCCGATGATTTGGTCCTCTGTTCGGAGCGGCAGCGAAATGGAAGTGGTCACGCGGGCAAAGCGGGGATCATTCATCCGTCCGGGCCAGGTTTGATAGTTATTGATAACGAAGGCTTTACCGGTTCGATACACTTCCCCGACCGCCCCTTCGTTGACATTCATCTTCAGCCCGACCAGGGCGGCATCCAGGCCGATGCCGACGCATAGCCGCACAAACGACGGATCAGCCTCTTCCGAGAGATAGATGGAAGCATTGGCCGCCCCGAAAACATTCATTGTCTGTTGCAGAAAATTTTGTAAGGCATGTTCGGACTTAAGATCCTTGAGAAGCTGCAATGCGATGGTTTGCATCAGAAGCTGCCGGGTTCGCATGGAATCGCCTCCCGTCAATTGACTGTCAGGGCGTATCAAATCAAACCATGCAGGGCCAACACGTTTTGTCAAAACATTCTGCCGATTTAAAATATATTCTGCAGAAGTGGGCAAAACTCCTGTAATCGAGAATAATTTATTTCTTGGAACTTCATTTTCGGCGGAAAATTCTCGGTGGCATGAACCGATTTATAAAGGGGTTTTGAATTTTGCGTCGAATCAAAAAATGGTGACAAATGTTTATGGGAGGGAAAAATCACGGTGCAACACGACAACGAGAGAATACTGGAATGCTTCGATCATGTATTGCCGTTTGTGAATGAACTGCTTGTAGACGATGTCAGCGTTTGTATGACGGATTGCGAAAAAGTCCTGATGTATCAGCCGGGCAAAAAATTTGATTTGAAAATTCAGCCGGGCAGGCCGCTGGAGCCCAAAATGGCGGCGTACCAGGCCATTCATAAGCGGGAACGGATCGTGACCCGTGTCGACGCTTCTTTACACGGGATTCCCTTTATTGCGGTGGCGATTCCGATCTATAACGAAACGAAGGAAATCATCGGTTCAGCGATCGTCACCCAGTCGGTCGACCGGCAGGATACACTCCGCCAGGTAGCCGCAGCGCTATCCGACAGTATTGGTATCCTGGCAAGCACTACCGAAGAGATTTCGGCGCAGACGCAAGAAATCTCTGCCGTGAGCCAGACCCTGGTGAAAGTGACCCGCGATTCCCAGGGTCGGGTGCAGGAAACGGACCAGGTCATCGGTTTTATCAAGAACATCGCCGGACAAACCAACCTATTGGGATTAAATGCCGCCATTGAAGCGGCCCGGGTGGGAGATCAGGGCCGTGGATTCGGTGTCGTGGCGCAGGAAATCCGCAAACTGGCGATTGACAGTGCGGACTCCATTAAAAAAATCGATGCGATTATCAAATCGGTTCAGGCGGACAGCAACCAGACCAACAGTCAAACGGAGCATATCAATGCGGTGTTGGGCGAAATCGCCAACGCCATCACCCAAGTGACCGCCGCCGTTCAGGAAGCCAACACCCAGGCGCGAAAGCTCGGTGAAATGGCGGATGATCTGTTGCAGGCGTGATAATTGGGAGATCCGGAGGATAAAATAAAAATAGCGGCAAATCCGAGGCTTCGGGATGATTTCCCGGAGCCTAAATTATTTGTTTGTGGATACATATTCCAAATGCAGTGGTCAGGATGATACAATAAAAATAGAAAACATTTAGGTATCGCGCCGAACTGGGAGAGGTTGAAGAGGGAGGCGGTTGTTTTGGAATTTACGCAAATATTATGGTTCGTTTTTCTGGCATTTACCGTCTGGCCAATGATCAAACAACAGAACCTGGCCCGATCCCGTCTCCGGGTGCATCAGTCCATTGAAAAGAAGCGGGGGTCCCGCTTGATTACCATGATACACCGGCAGGAGGGGGTCAGCCTGCTGGGCATTCAAATCAGCCGCTACATCGATATTGAAGATTCCGAGCAGGTTCTGCGGGCCATTCGGATGACGCCGGAGGACATGCCGATCGATATTGTGCTGCATACTCCCGGCGGCTTGGTACTGGCTGCAGAGCAAATAGCCCGGGCCCTGATTCGGCATGAGGCGAAAGTTACGGTTATCATTCCGCATTTCGCGATGAGCGGCGGAACCTTGCTCGCACTGGCAGCCGATGAAATCATTATGGACTGCAATGCGGTGCTCGGGCCGGTGGACCCACAGTTGGGTCAATATCCGGCGGCATCCATTTTGCAGGCGGTAGAGCGGAAAAACATCAACCGGGTGGATGACAATACGCTGATCCTGGCGGATATGGCCGCCAAAGCCGTCAGGCAAGTCGAGGATTTTGTGACGCTGATTCTGGAGGAGAAGACACGCGACCGGGCCAGGGAACTTGCCAAAATGTTGACGGAAGGACGCTGGACGCATGACTATCCGATTACCTGCGAAATGCTTAAGGAAATGGGCTTGCCGGTCAACACGTCTGACTTCCCGACGGAAGTGTATGACTTGATGGAACTGTATCCGCAGCCGCCGCAGCGACGGCCGTCGGTGCAGTATATTCCGCTGCCGTACGGGGATCGTGAACCAAAACCCAAGGGAACCGGATCGTAATCGCGCGGAGTGGGATAATGAAAGACAGTTGGCCGTGAATATGGGAAAGGGGTATTCAGTCAGTGGAATGGTTTCAGACAGTTTCGCCGGTGACGCAGGCGTTGTTCGCAACCTTGTTTACTTGGGGCGTGACAGCCTTGGGCGCGGCGCTGGTGTTTTTTTTCAAGTCGATCAACAAGACGGTTTTAAATGGGATGCTGGGGTTTGCGGCTGGGGTGATGATTGCGGCAAGTTTTTGGTCCTTGTTGGCGCCGGCGATTGAAATGGCGGCGGAATTGGGGCAGACGGCCTGGTTGACGGCTGCGATCGGTTTTCTGTCTGGCGGATTATTTTTGTGGCTGGTGGATATCACCCTGCCGCATTTGCACATGGGGCTGGAAAAGGACAAGGCCGAGGGGATCAAGACGACTTGGCAGCGCAGCATCCTGTTGGTGCTTGCCATAACTTTGCACAACATTCCGGAAGGGTTGGCCGTTGGCGTCGCTTTCGGCGGGGCCGCCTACCATCTGCCCTCGGCGTCGCTGACCGGTGCGATGGCTTTAGCCATGGGGATTGGGTTGCAAAATTTCCCGGAAGGAGCGGCCGTGTCCATTCCGCTGCGACGGGAAGGGTTCAGCCGTACCAAGGCATTTCTTTATGGCCAGGCTTCCGGCATTGTGGAACCGTTGGCGGGAATTTTGGGCGCGTACGCAGTAACGTCAATGCGGCAGATATTGCCGTATGCTTTGGCGTTTGCCGCTGGGGCAATGATCTATGTCGTGGTCGAAGAACTGATTCCCGAAGCGCAAAACAATTCGGGCGGCAATTCCACGAACGTGGCGACGATCGGTTGTATGACCGGCTTTGCGGTGATGATGATTTTGGATGTCGCATTGGGATGAGATTTGTCTGCAGTAAGTCTTCCAAGACTGGTAAATTTTTAGAATATTGTGTTATAATTAAGGCGGCAAACCGATCAACATATTGCAAGGGAGGTGCATTTCTGTGACCCGTCCGCAAAAGATTCTGGTCGCGTACGATGGCTCCGCCCACAGCCGGGAAGCCCTGACGTGGGCCATCGACCTCAGTCTGGTCTCCGGTGCTTCTGTTGTCGCGGTAAAAGTAGTGGAACCGGTGGAAATGAATCGGGCGTATGCACTTTATGAGGCAGGATATGGCGCCACTCTCGCTGAACGGTTCGAAGCAATGCAAAAAATTGACGTTCAACAGATGAAGGATGCGGTGGATGCAGGGAAACGCAAGGGAGTCGAAGTAAAAACGGAAATGCTGTCAGGCAATGTGGCGGCGGCGATTATTGATTATGCGACAAAACATGACGTAGATTTGATTATCGCCGGGACCAAAGGTCATGGGGCGCTGGCCGAACTGCTGATCGGCAGTGTGACCCGAAATCTGGTTAGTTTGTCGCGTCTCCCGGTTTTGGTCGTTAAAAATTCCCAAGACTGAATTCAACAAATCCAGAAATATCAACCGGTCCCGGCGAGTTCGGGACCGGTTTTTTTGTCGGTTCCCGGTCGACACGCGGGCAGATTGGCGGTAAAATAGCAGATAGTTGAACAATTTCGGAGCTTTTGACGGTGTTCGACGCAAGGAAGTGACAGCTTGGCGGAGTTGGCGAAAACCAGTGAATTATCGCATGACGATTCAAATATTGTCTGCATCCAAAACCTATCATTCCGGTATGCAACAGGCGATCATCCGGCATTGGCGGACATCAGCCTGACCATTCCCGCCGGGCAACTGGTCCTGATCATGGGCGCCGGCGGCGCGGGAAAATCCACCCTGGTCAATGCCTTTAACGGCTTGATTCCCCATTTTCTAAAGGGATCCATCGCGGGATCGGTCCGGGTGGCCGGCGTGAATCCTGGAGAAACAGGCGTCAGCGCCATGGCGGGCATCGTCGGGCTTGTGTTCCAGGATTTCGAGGCGCAGCTGTTTTCCACCCGTGTGGATCTGGAATTGGCTTTTGGCATGGAGAATCGCGGCCTGGACCGGCGGGAGATGCGCGAACGGGTCCGGTGCATCAGCGCTGCGGTCGGTTTGCAGGGGCTGGAGAGCCGGGAGCCGGCCGGACTATCCGGTGGACAAAAACAACGTCTGGCCATCGGTGCGGTCCTGGCCGCGGAACCGCACGTCCTGTGCCTGGATGAGCCGACGACCGATCTCGATCCGGCGGGAAAAGCCGGAGTTTTTGCTTTGCTGCGACAATTGCGCGTTGCACCGGATCGCTGCTCCGGGCTGGGTGTGGAAACAATCGTGGTGATCGAGCACGAAACCGAAGAGACAGCCTGCGCCGACCGGATCCTCCTCCTGGAGAACGGGCGGATTGTCGCCGATGGTCCGGCGCCTGCCATTCTCGCCGATGTGGCGCTGTTTGAACGCCTCGGCTTGATGCCGTTTCCTTTCTGCGATTACTTTCACCGTCTGGGTGTCGGCAGGGAGGCCTTGCCGCTCACGCTGACGGCGGCGCAAGACCTGTTTCACCGGGAGAATCTGCGCGTGGACCGGGAGGCGGTTCAAAGGCTTATGGCCGAGGATGCGGCGCGGGCCCTGGCATATGGCGCCGAGATGATTCGCACCCGTGGACTGCGCTTTTCTTTCGAGGATCAGGAAGTTTTGAAAGGCATCGAACTCTGTATCCGGGATCGGGAGTTTGTCGCGATTCTGGGCGCGAACGGCAGCGGCAAAACAACCCTGGTCAAACACTTCAACGGGTTGCTGCGGCCACAACAGGGAGAGATTCTGTTGGCGGGTGCCGACAGCCGGAACTTGTCGATCTACGAAATGGGTCAAATTGTTGGTTATGTCTTTCAAAATCCGGACCAGCAGATTTTTTGCGACACTGTGTACGAAGAAGTTGCCTATGCCCTGAAACTCCGCGGTTTTGGCGAGAAGGAAACTTGGCTGCGGGTGCAGGAAGCGTTGGCGGCGGTAGGATTATCCGGTCGCGATACCGAGGACCCCTTTTCCCTGACCAAAGGGCAACGGCAACGTGTGGCGCTGGCGTCGGTTTTGGCGATTAAACCGCGAGTGCTGGTGCTGGACGAGCCGACGACCGGCCTGGATTATAAGGACCAGCGGCGAATGATGGAATTGATCCGGGAATTGAACCAAGCCGGAAACACCATCGTGATGATTACCCATACGATGTGGGTGGTTGCCGAATACGCCCATCGGGTGCTGCTGCTAAAGGAGGGAAGGTTGATCGCCGACGCCGGAGCTCGGGCTATTTTTGCCGATGAAGAGCTGTTGGCGCAGGCGGAAGTCCGTCCACCGCAGATTACGCAATTGGGGAACCGGCTCGGTGTTCCCGCCCTTTCGGTCGAGGAACTGTTGGCGTGTACCGGGAGGGGGGCGGGCCGATGAGCTTGTTTTTATATGTTGAAAAAGCTTCCTGGTTGCATCGGATGGATCCCCGTTCCAAGGTGTTCGCACTGTTGACGGTGTTTTTCCTGGCGTTGGGGTTGCAGGGAGTCCGGCCGTTGTTGTTGTTGACCGGCACGATTCTCGCCACAGGGGTTTCCGTCGGGTTTGGGCCGGGATTCCGACGCATCCGGGGCCTGCTGGGCATGATGCTGCTGATGACCACAGTTCTATGGGGCCTGTCAGCCGGTGAAATTCCCTTGTGGGGTCCGTTTCGACAGGACGGATTGGTCCGGGGCCTGATCATGGGCGTCAAGTTGTCGATCATGGTGATTGCCGGTCTGATTTGGCTCAGTACCACGAAAATTGAGGAAATCTCGATCGGTATGGAGAAAATGGGGGTTCCGTATCCGGTGGCGTTTGCATTTTCCACGGCGATCCGGCTGGTTCCCTGGATGGTCGGAAGTTGCTTCACTGTGGCGGAAGCGCAGCAATCGCGCGGGTTGGACCTTCAGAGCGGTGGATTCTTCCAGCGCACGCGAAAATATATCCCGTTATTGATTCCGGCGCTGGTCTCCGTTGTCCGGAATGCCAATTATTTTTCCATGGCATTGGAGAGCCGGGGCTTTGGCAATCGGCTTCAACGGACTCCTTATCTGGAAATTGGCTTCGGCCGGCGCGATATTTGCCTGGGCGTTGGAATGGCGATTCTGTTGGCGGGATGCCTGCAGCTCAACGAAGGGGATTATTCCGGCCTGCTTTGGAATGGGTTGTTTTTGCTGACTTTCTTTTTCGGCTTTATCGTTTTGCTGCGAGTGGTCGTTACCCGCGAAAGCGGCCGGATTTTGTGGCTGAATACCCGCATGGTGGTGTTGACGGCTTTATCGGCTGCACTATATGCCGCCGTGGTGATTCCCTTCAAGGGGATCGTCCTGGTTCCCGGGGTAACGGATTTTCGGCCGGGTATGGCGATGCCGCCGGTCATGGGAATCCTGTTCGGCCCGGCTGCGGCCTGGGGCAGCGGTTTTGGCTGCATCATCAGCGATTTTTTCGGGTCGTTGAGCCCGGGTAGTTTCTTTGGGTTTATCGGCAATTATGCGATGGCCTGGCTGCCTTACCGACTGTGGTGGAAGACCGGTCTGATCCGGCGGCAGGACCCGGAGCCATTGCGGATCAATTCCGGCCTAAAAGCGGCGAACTTTTTGCTTCTGTCGGTTGCCGGAGCCGCCCTGTGTGCGCTGACGATCGGTTGGGGACTGGAACTGCTTGGCATCGTTCCGTTCAAGATTTTGTCGGTGCTGATCCTGGTGAATAATTCGGCGCCGGTTCTGCTATTGAGTCTGCCGATCACACTGGTGCTATATCCTCGGATCCGGCGGTGGGGGCTGTTGTGGACCGATATCCTCGGTGAAGCGGGCGTCGCCGGCAGCGTTCAGAAAACCTGGGTCGGTGCGTTGCTTATTTGGGTGGGTCTGATCGTGGGTCTGGGCGGCGGACTGTATATGGCGATCGGACTGGGCGTCTCGCCTCTGACAGTGGCGGCGGCGGGACTGGGACTCGTTTTTCTTGGCTCGTTTCTGTAAGTGCAGGGGATGCGGCGAAGGGAAAACGGAAAGAAATGGAATGGGATTGATTCTAAAATGACACATTACCGAAGATTTGTCCTATTGATTGTTTTCATCATGTATACGGCGGTTTTCGGCAACCGGATCAGCATTGGCGTTGCGATTCCGGCGCTGATCGATGAATTTGGCATGACAAATACGGCGGCGGGGGCGCTGTCGGGTTTTTTCTTTCTGGGCTATTTTTTGACGCAAGTGCCGGCCGGCTTTTGGATCGCCCGGTTTGGCAGCCGGGGACTCGTCGGGGTTTCCCTGTGTTTGATGTCGTTGTTCCTATGGTTGTTTGGCTCCATGAATACGCTGGCTTGGGCGGCCTGGTACCGGCTGGGCTTGGGAGCGTCGCAGGGGCCGATTTCGATCGGCGGGAACGCGATCATCAGTCAATGGTTTCCGCCAAAGGAACAGTCCCGGGCGATTTCCGTGATGGTGGGATCGACCATGTTGGCGCCATTTTTGTTTCCGCCTCTGGCCTCCTGGTTTATCGTTCATTGGGGATGGCGGGCATTGTTTCAGGCTTTTGCGGTCGTAGGGGTTTTGGTGGGGGCGTGGTGGAGTCTTTATATCCGTTCCAGCCCGGAAGAGAGTTCACGTTGTTCATCAGCTGAGCTGAAAGTAATCCGGTCTGCGGAAGTCCTGCCGCCGGTTGTGCAGCGGATGGAGCTGCCCCGGCTGCTGGCCAGGATTCTGTTTATGGGAAAACAGGTATCGGTCGCCGAAACAAAGGCGCAGCTATTCAAACGCCCCGATCTCTGGTGGTCCACACTGTCGTATTTTTTCTTCGTCTCCGTTTTTTACGGAATGATCACCTGGCTTCCTTCCTATTTCATCAAAGCGCGCGGCATGGATATGATCCAGATGGGGTGGGTCGTTGCGGTTCCCTGGGTGGGAGCGTTGATCGGCTCGCTGGTTGGCGGCTGGATTGTCGATCATTGGCTGGGCGGCGATCCGTTGCCGGTGATGCGCTGGGGAAGCCTGGCGACTGCGGGGTCCCTGTATTTGTTTGCCGCCGCTCCGGACGGGATGGGCTGGATCCTGGCGACGCTGCTGCTGTTCGGATTTTTCGTGGGATTTGCGCCGTTGGGATTCATGACTTATCCCATACGACTTGCCGCCCGGGATATTTATCCGTTGGGGATTTCATTCCAGAATTCCGGCGGCAATATCGGCGGATTTCTTTCCCCGGTGTTGGCGGGGGTATTGCTGGACCGCTTTGGCGATTATTCGATCATGTTTGCGTATTTTATCGGTTGCGCCATCGTGGCGGCCATTCTGGCGATGCTGGTCCGGACTCCGGTGGTAATGCCGGACGAACGACAGCGGACTGGCGAAGCCAAGTAAAGAAGGTCACTCTGTTTAACCGGGAAAACCCCGGTTTATTTTTTTTCTCCGTTCGATCCGTTGGACCGCGCAGGAAAGTGATTTGAATTAATGGAATATTGTATATAAATCGACTGAAAAAGGGGAATAACGATGGCACGGATCGTTTTTATTGCGCCCAATCAAAAATTGTGCGAGAACGGACGTCGGATGATTGCCGACCTGGGAATGGACCAGCAGGTGGATACCTATCAGGCCAGCCTGAGTGAAGGGGTCGCCATAGCCCGACGCGCCGAGGCGGAGGGTGTGGATGCAATTGTTTCGCGCGGCGGAACCGCCGAAATGATCAAAAAATCCGGCATTCGCACGCCGGTTATCGAAATTCCGATTACCGCGCCGGATCTGGTGCAGGCACTGATAGACGCCAAACGGATTACCGGCCGGGAAAATCCCCGAATTGCCGTATTGGCGTTTGAAAATATGATGTATGATATTGAACTCTTCTCGCGATTGCTGGATTTGCACCTAATGATTTACGAACTGGGAACCGGCGAGGACATCCCGGATGCGGTGAGGCGGGCGGCGGCGGACAGCGTGGATGTTGTTGTCGGCGGCAATATGACGGCTCGTCTGGCGGCTGCGAGCGGCTTGCATACCCTCATTCTGACCTCTGGCGACGCTGCGTTGCGCGGCGCTTTTCAGGAGGCGGAAAAAGTGGCGGCCGCCCGGATGCTGGAAAAGGAAAAAACGCAGCAGTTTCAGGTGCTGGTCGATTATTCGATGGAAGGGATCATCGGCGTGGACCGGGACAACATCGTGCGGGTGTTCAACCCGGCGGCGGCGAAGATTTTGCGCATGTCGGCAAGCTCGGCGATTGGCCGGGATATACGCGAAATATTACCGGCGCACTATGTTGATGGCTGCATGCAGCAGGGACGGGAATATCGGGGAGACATTCTGCTGCTGAATCAGATCAACGTACTGTTGAACCTGGCTCCGATCAAAGTCGCCGATGAAATCACCGGCGCCATCATCACATTTCAGGAAGCTTCGCGGATTGTCGAGATGGAAGAAAAAATCCGCAAGGAACTTTATACGAAAGGGTTGGTGGCCCAGTACCGTTTTGACAGCATTTTGGGGGTTTCGCAAGAAATTGCCGAAATCAAGCGCATTGCCCAGGAGTTTTCGCAAATCGACGCCACCGTATTGATCAGCGGCGCTTCCGGCACGGGCAAGGAACTTTTCGCGCAAAGCATGCACAACAGCAGTCTGCGGAAAAAAGGCCCCTTCGTGGCGGTGAATTGCGCATCCCTGCCGGCCAATCTCATGGAAAGCGAATTGTTCGGCTATGTGGAAGGCGCGTTTACTGGCGCGAATCGAAAAGGGAAACCGGGATTGTTTGAGCTGGCCCATAAGGGCACGATCTTTCTGGATGAAATCTCGGAGATGGACAAATACGGCCAAAGTCGTCTGCTGCGGGTATTGCAGGAGCGTCAGGTCCGGCGGCTCGGCGATGACAAGAACATTCCCGTGGACGTAAGGATTATTGCAGCGTCCAATCATAATCTGTCCCGCCTGGTCCGGGAGGGAAACTTCCGTGAAGATTTGTTCTACCGGTTGAATGTCCTGACGCTCAATTTGCCGATCCTCAAGGAACGGCAAGGGGATATCCGGCATCTGGCGGAATATTTTTTGGCTGAGATGTGCAAAAAAATGGGCCGCAATCTTTCACTGGATGAAGAGTCGCTGCGATTGCTGCAGGATTACAGCTGGCCCGGCAACGTACGGGAGCTGAAGAATTTTGTGGAACGCCTGGCGATTATGGCGCGCGGTCCATTCATCACCCCCAATGCCATTGCGGCGATGTTTCAGAACCGGGAATTTGAAATGGGCCGTCAGGCGCCGCTGGTTGAACCGTCCGGTTCGTCGGATGAACGGCGGGCTATTTTATCTGTCTTGCGTTCCGTCAATTTCAATCAAACCAAAGCTGCGGCGGCGATGGGAATTGACCGGAGTACGCTATATCGAAAAATGAAACGATATGCAATCGGGATTGTCGTCGAAAAATATTAACAGGCTATGCGATTTCTGCAAAGTTTGTGAAATACGCAACAAGTGATGCAAAACTACTGCAACATTACAACACTGATGCGCATCAATTGTTGCGATATTTTTTTATTTTTCCCATATTATCAGTCTTTTCACAATTGGCACAAAATATGCATAGGATAAATAGACGGGAAGAGTTGTTGAATCCTGTGCAAAATAGCAAGTCTGATTGTGAGGAGTGAAAGCCGTAATGAATGAGTCGATCCGGAAGTATATGAAAGTCGGCCTGATTCATTTCATGGCCTACCCCGCCGTGATCAAAGGGGAAGGACCGATCGAAGAAACGATCCGCAAAATTGCGCTGGACGATTACTTCGAAGCCGTAGAGGTCACCTGGATAAACGATGCGGCCGTACGCAGCCGAGTCAAGAAAATGCTGGAAACCGCGCATATGGATGTTGCTTACGGCGGCCAGCCCCGTCTGCTGACTACGGGCCTGAACATCAATGATTTGGATCCGGTCGGCCGGGAAAATGCCCTGGCGACTCTCAAGGCCGGGATTGACGAGGCCTATGAGTTGGGGGCATTGGGCTTCGCTTTCCTGAGCGGAAAATATCCGGAAGAGCGAACAGAAGAAGCCTACAAGGCATTGATCGCATCGACCCGCGAACTATGCGCCTATGCCAAAAGCAAGGGTGAGATGAAGGTTGCACTGGAAGTGTTTGATTTTGATGTGGACAAGAAGTCGCTGATTGGACCGGTTGCTCTGGCCCAACGTTACGCCGCCGAAATTTCGGCCGAATTTGATAATTTTGGCTTACTGGTGGATTTGAGTCATCTGCCGCTGTTGCATGAAACGGCTGCCGAGTCGCTGGTTCCGGTCAAAGATTATATCATTCATGCCCATATGGGAAATTGCGTCGTCAAAGCGCCGTCGCTGCCGGCTTATGGAGACGCTCATCCGCGCTTCGGCTTCCCCGGCGGGGAAAACGATGTTGAGGAATTGGTGGAATATCTGCGGGTGTTGTTGAATATCGGGTTTCTGCGGCAAGACCGGCGGCCCATCGTGAGTTTTGAAGTCAAGCCGTTTGGCGACGAGGATCCGGATCTGGTGGTCGCCAATGCGAAACGCGTTTTGAACCGGGCCTGGGAAATGGTCTGATGGAGTTGAAAAAATGCGGGGAAGGGGTTGCGTAGAATCAATGGAAAGTTTGGCGAGACTCAAGGAAATTTGTAAAGACGTGCGGGCTGATATTGTGCGGATGACAGCCGCAGCCGGCTCGGGTCATCCCGGCGGAAGTTTGTCGGCGGTTGAGGCCATGACGGTTTTGTACTTCAATGTGATGAATCATCGACCGACCGAGCCGGAATGGCCGGAGCGCGACCGGTTTTTCCTGTCGAAAGGTCATGCCTGCCCAGTGCTGTATTCGGTGATGGCCCGTTCCGGCTACTTCCCGGTTGAAGAACTTTTGACGCTGCGCAAGTGCGGCACGCGGCTGCAGGGACATCCCTCCTGCAAAACCTTGCCCGGAATCGAAGTCTCGAGCGGTTCGCTCGGCCAGGGACTGTCCATTGCCAACGGCTTCGCCTTGTCAGCCAGGATTAACGGGCAGAATCGACGCGCCTATTGCCTGCTAGGCGATGGCGAATTGCAGGAAGGACAAGTCTGGGAAGCCATTATGACCGCAGCGCACTATAAACTGGATAATGTTTGCGCCGTTGTGGACTATAACGGGCTGCAGATCGACGGTGATGTGGAAAAGGTGATGGGACTGGCGCCGCTAAAACAAAAGTGGGAGTCATTCAACTGGAATGCCATTGAAGCGGACGGGCATGATCTGGCCGCCATGCAGGCGGCGTACGACACCGCCAGGCAGACCGGGGGCAAACCGTCCGTTATTATTATGAAAACAATCAAGGGCAAAGGAATTTCCTTTATGGAAAACGTAGCCGGTTGGCACGGCAAGGCGCCGAACAGCGAGGAACTCCAGCAAGCCCTGGCTGAAATTTACGGGAAGGAGAATTGATCATGAACGTGAAGATGTTGCCGACACGGGATGGCTATGGGCATGGTCTGCTGGAGCTGGGCGCCTCGAATCCGGATGTGTTGGTGCTGGATGCCGATCTTGCCAAGTCCACCCGTTCCGATTGGTTTGCCGCCAAGTATCCCGACCGTTTCTTCGATATCGGCATTGCCGAACAGGATATGATCGGTACGGCGGCCGGACTTTCGCTGGGCGGAAAAATTCCTTTCGCGACAACCTATGGGGTTTTTGTTGCCGGACGGGCCTGGGATCAGATCCGGACCACCGTTTGTTATTCCGGTTTGAATGTGAAGATCGCCGGCGCGCACGGCGGGATTTCCGCCGGCGGCGACGGGGCGACGCATCAGGCGCTGGAAGATATCGCCCTGATGCGGGTGCTGCCCAACATGCGGGTCATCGTGCCCTGCGACGCCATCGAGGCGCGCAAGGCGACCGTAGCGGCCGGCAATATTCAGGGCCCGTGCTTCCTAAGGTTTGCTCGGGAAGCAACGCCGGTATTCACCGAGGAGGGGGATTTTTTCGCCATTGGCAAAGCCAATATCCTGCGGAATGGAACCGATGCAACGATCATCGCCGCGGGGCCCATCGTTTACGAAGCGCTGCAGGCGGTTGATTTGCTGGCAGCGGAGGGGATTTCCGTTCGGGTGATCAATATGCATACCATCAAACCGCTGGATGAAGAGGCGGTAGTGACGGCCGCCCGGGAGACCGGCGCGATTGTGACGGCGGAGGAAGCCCAGATTTATGGCGGCCTCGGCGGCGCCGTGGCGGAAGTTTTGGCGCAAAAGCTACCGACGCCCGTGGAAATGGTCGGGATCGCCGACACGTTTCTGGAATGCGGTACACCGGAAGAATTGGCGGAAAAATACGGATTGACCGCCAAAGATCTGGTCAAGGCCGTAAAAAAAGTGATGGTCCGAAAATAACGCCGGGGAAGACGAAAGAGGAGGAAGTATTGCCATGGGATTTAAAGTTTTGATTCCGCAAAAGGTTGTTGTCGAAGGAGAACAGTATTTGCTGGAACGCGGCTACGAGATTGTGACGAGCGATGGAATTACCGTGGATGCCCTGAAAGCGGCTGTCGTCGATTGTGACGCCATTTTGGCCCGGACGGCGGAATTTCCGGCGGAAGTTCTGGAGGCCGGCAAAAAGTTGAAAGTGATTGCCCGCCATGGCGTGGGCGTCAATAACATTGACGTTGCCGCCGCCACCAAACTTGGTATTCAGGTGACATTCACCCCATTGGCCAATTCAAACACCGTTGCCGAGCAAACTATCGGTATGCTGTTGGCGCTGTCGCGTAACCTGCTTTATATTGACCGTCAGTTCCGGCAGGGAAACTGGGAAATTCGCAATAAACTGCAGGGAACGGATCTGGCGGGAAAAACGCTGGGGATTGCCGGTCTGGGCAGAATCGGCACGCTGGTCGCGAAAAAGGCCAATGCGTTTGACATGAAGATACTCGCCTTTGATCCGTTTATTGACGCGGGTCGGATTCCCGAATATGTGACGCGGGTGAATTCGCTGGAGGATATTTTTGCGCAGAGCGATTTTGTGACGTTGCACATGCCGTTCGAAAAGAAACTTGTGGGCAAGGCGTTGTTCGAACTGATGAAACCTACTGCGTACTTTGTGAATCTGAGCCGGGGCGAGGTCGTTTTCGAAGAGGAGCTGATTGCCGCCCTGACCGACAAGAAAATCGCCGGGGCCGCACTGGACGTCTTTGAGCCGGAACCGCCGGATATGGTCAACAATCCGCTGTTCAAGATGGACAACGTGATTTTGACTCCGCACAATGCGGCGCTAACGAAAGAAGCGACCATGCGCATGGCGGTGCATGCCGCCCAGGGGATCGACGAAGTATTGACAGGCAAGGCGCCGACCTGGCCGGTGAATAAGCTGAAATAATCCTGGCACTACGAAAAAAATATACGAAGGTTGGGGAATGGAATGAGTACAAAACTATTTAAGCCATATGGAATTATCCCGGCAGTAATTACTCCCATCAAACCGGACGGCAAATTCAATGCGCCGGCGATGCGGAAACTGGTGAATTATCTGATCGAAGGCGGTGTCCACGGTTTGTTCATCGTGGGGACCACCGGCGAGTTTTACGGGCTGGATCCGGAAGAAAAACGGGAAATTTTCCAGGTGGTCATGGAAGAAACCAAGGGCCGGGTGCCGGTATATGGCGGAACCAATGGAATCACCACCCGGGAAAGCATCAAGGTGACCCGGATCGCCGAGGAATGCAAACTGGATGCCGTTTCGGTGCTGACGCCCATGTTCATCAGCCCGAGCCAGGAACAATTGATTACCCACTACCAGGCGATTGCGGCCAGTACGTCGCTACCGGTGCTGTTGTACAATAACCCGCCGAAAACCGGCGTCAATCTGGCGCCGGCGACGGTGGCCAAGCTGGCGGAAACGCCGAATATCGTCAGCATCAAGGACTCCAGCGGCGATCTGACGGTGACGGCCGAATACATTCGTCTGACGAAACACCGCGACGACTTCAATGTCTTGATGGGGCGGGATACCCTGATTTATGGCGCACTCTGTTACGGCGCCGCCGGTTCGATCGCCGCCTGCGCCAATGTGGCGCCGCGCGTCTGCGCGGATATCTACGACAAATATCTGGCGGGCGATCTGAAAGGATCCCTGGAGGCCCAATTCACGCTGGCGCCGCTGCGGATCGCCTTCACGATCGGCACGTTCCCGGCGGTGATCAAAGAATCCCTGGAAATGCTGGGCATCGAAGCCGGACCCTGCATGGCGCCGGTCGGTCCGATGACCACCGCTGAACGGGAAAAACTGCGCACAGTGCTGGTGCAGATGGGATTGCTCCAATAGAAAGGCGGGAGTGACGCGATGACAAAACAGGAACGTTATGCCGGCGTGTTGATTCTGATATTTGGCCTGGCTGTGGCGGCTTATTCGATGACCGCCCTGTCGCTGGGTTCGATCAAGCAGCCGGGTCCCGGCATGTTTCCCCTGATCTGCGGCGTCGGCATCGTGTTTCTGTGCGGTTTGTGGCTGATTCGGGGCAATATCGGCATTCTGTGCTCCGAGCCGCTTTGGCGGGAAGGAAACTGGAAGAGCCCTGCCGTATGCATCCTGATCCTGCTCGTGTACACGGCGCTAATGGAAGATTTGGGGTATCTGCCGTCCACTCTGCTGTTCCTGGTTGCCTGGCAAACCCTGATTGAACGGGCAAATTGGCGACGAACCACCATCATTGCCATTGTTGGAACAACCGTCATGTATCTGCTGTTCGTGTACCTTCTCTCGGTGGCCTTGCCGATGGGAATTTTGGAACGGTAACGATGGGAGATTGAGTAAATGGATATTTTTCAGGGCTTGTTCAACGGTTTCGCCGTTGCCTTAACCGGAACCAACTTGTTGTACTGCTTTATCGGTTCGCTGCTGGGCACGGCGGTGGGGGTGTTGCCGGGTCTCGGTCCGGCGGCCACGATTTCCTTGCTGCTGCCGGTTGTGTATGCGTTGGGGTCGCCGGCCACCTCGATCATTTTCCTGGCGGGAATCTATTACGGCGCCATGTATGGCGGATCGACGACGTCGATCCTGATGCGGATTCCCGGCGAAGCCGCGTCTGTCGTCACTTGCGTCGATGGCTACGAACTGGCGAAAAAAGGTCGGGCCGGGGCGGCGCTCGGTATTGCGGCGATCGGTTCCTTCATCGCCGGAACCGTGGGGGTCATCGGCATGACGTTCATGGCGCCGCCGCTGGCCGAATTCGCCTTGCGGTTCGGGGCGCCCGAGTACTTCGCCCTTATGCTGTTCGGATTGATGCTGGCGGTGTTTCTGTCCGGCGATTCTCCCATCAAAGGAACGCTGATGCTTCTGATGGGGATCATTTTTGCGAACGTCGGTCTGGACCCGATCTCCGGACAGGAACGATTTACATTCGGGGTTGTATCGCTGCAGGGCGGTTTTGATTTCGTCACATTGGCCATGGGGTTGTTCGGGCTTAGCGAAATCCTGCTGACACTGGAAGAAAAACAGGGCGCACAATTCGTCACCCGGACCATCGGCAAACTGTTTCCGACCGCCGCTGATTGGGCGGAAAGCAAATGGCCGGTATTCCGCGGTTCTGTTCTTGGCTTCTTCACCGGGATCATACCCGGCGGCGGGGCGGTCGTTGCCTCATTGACTTCCTACGCCATCGAAAAGCGCATGTCGAAGAATCCTGATGAGTTCGGCAAAGGCGCGCTGGCCGGAGTTGCCGGTCCCGAATCCGCGAATAACGGCGCTTCGAGTTCCTCGTTTATTCCGCTGCTAACCCTGGGGATTCCCTGCAACGCTTCCGTGGCGATGATCTTCGCCGCATTGCTGATTCAAGGCGTCACGCCGGGGCCATTTCTGATTCAGGAGCGGCCGGATGTATTCTGGGGCGTAATTGCCTCCATGTACGTCGGCAATGTGATCCTGTTGATTTTGAACCTGCCGTTGGTCGGCTTGTGGGTGCAACTGTTGAAAGTGCCGTTCGGGATACTCGGCCCGGTCATTGCCATGTTTACTACTGTCGGTTGTTACAGTCTGGCCAATGACACGTTCAGCATTTATGTGTTCATTGGTTTCGGCGTCTTGGGGTACGTCCTGCGCAAACTGAAATTTGAACCGGGACCGATGGTCATGTCGTTTATTCTGGCGCCTCTGATCGAAAACGCCTTCCGGCAGTCGCTGCTGATGTCGGAAGGCAGTATGTGGATCTTTGTCTCCCGGCCGATTTCGGGGACGCTGATGGCGATCTTTGCGCTCGTTCTGGGGGGGCAGCTGGTGTCGGCATACCGAAAGAAAAAGAAAAATCAGTGCGGAAACGGAGGGATGGATAACTCGACGGTACAGGAATAACCAGGCGGACAAAATATGGGGAGGGAATCAAATGAACAGCAAAAGAAACTGGAAAATGATCCTTTGTTTTGTGATCGTCGTTTCCATGATCGCTTTGGCTGGCTGCGGCGGCAAGCCGGCGGCCGATCCGAAAAAACCGGCGGCTGCGCCGACCTTCAAACCGGACAAGCCGGTAACGATCATCGTGCCGTTTGCCGCGGGCGGTTCGTCGGACATGCTGGGCCGGGCCATCGAAAAAGTCTGGAACAAACATTGTCCGCAACCGGTCCAGATCGTCAACAAGACAGGTGGCGGCGGAATTGAAGGCGCTCGCTTCGTTTCCCGCGCCAAACCGGATGGCTACACCCTGGTATTGGGTTATGGCTCCGGACATGACTTGGTCATGCCGCACCTGCAAAAGATGGAATACGACCCGTTCAAAGATTTGGTGCCGATCGCCCGGATGTCCATGCATTCCGTGGTCGTGCTGGTGCCGGAAAACTCACCCTACAAATCCGTGAAAGAAATCGTCGATTGGGCCAAGAAAGAGAATAAACCGGTGACTGCCGCCGTTTCGACGACGGCCGGCGCAGTGGACATCGTCATGCGCGGCATCGGCAAATCCACAGGTATCACCGTTACTCCCATTCCGCATGCCGGCGGGTCGCAGGCCATTACCACCTTGATGGGCGGCCAGACCATGATGGGCGGCGGTCATCCGGCGGAAATTATTCCGCAATTGAAAGCCAATCGGGTTCGCCCCATCGGCATTGCCACTCCCGAACGCGACCCGGCGTTGCCGAACGTGCCGACGCTGAAAGAACAGGGGATCAATTTCTATACCTGGGGTTCGGTGAAGGGCATGGCGGCGCCCAAAGGAACCCCGCCCGAGATCATCGCTTACTATAGCGATCTGTTCAAAAAAATCAGCGAAGACCCTGATTTCAAAAAGATCATGGCCGATCTGGTTCAACCGATCCAATATCAAAATGCGACCGAGTACGCCGCCTTCATGAAACAGGCGTATGGCGACTACGGCAAACTGGTCAAGGATCTCGGCCTGGAGAAAAAATAGGGTCGGACAGCCAAGTGGATAAAGGAGAGTATAGGATGAAAAATAACATCAAACAGCGTCTGCGGAACAATGAGACCATAATCGGCACGATGATCACCACGTTTGATAGCCCGGAACTCGCCAAGATCCTCAAGGTATGCGGCTTCGACCTGTTCGTGGTCGACTGCGAGCATGGACATTTCGATTATTCGGCGGTCGGCAACATCTGCTCCGTGGCCCGGGAAGCCGGGATTGCGGCCGTCGTCCGTATTCCGGAAGTCCGGCGCGAAATTGTCCTGAAGTACATGGAAATGGGCGCCGCTGGTCTGTTATTGCCGAATTGCGACACGGTCGAACAAGCGAAGGCGTTGGTGGAATACTCCAAGTATTATCCGATGGGCAACCGGGGTGTTTCGCTGTTGCGTCAGCATACCGGCTATGAAAAAATCGATTTGGCGACTGAGTACATGAAGCAATGCAACGAGGAAAACATCCTGATGATCCAGGTCGAGTCGCCGACTTCGGTGGAAAACCTCGAAAAAATCCTGAGCATCGACGGCATCGATTCGGCCTTTATCGGTCCCAACGACCTGTCGCAAAGCATGGGGATCATGGGCCAATATGATAATCCGCGGTTTATCGAAGCCCTGGACCATGTCATTGCCACCGCGAAGGCCAAAGGCAAATATTCCGGCATCCATATGATGGCTGTGCCGGCGTTGCAACCCTGGATCGACAAGGGAATGAAGCTGAATCTGCTGGGCAACGATTTGATCTACATGATGAACGCCGCGAAAGAAGCTTTGGGAAAACTGAAGAAATAACAACTTGATTCCTAAGGAAGGCGACTGCCATATTCGTTTCTTTGCTGAATATGGCAGTCATTTTTTGGCTGCATTCCGATGATTGCTGAGGAGTAGGTGATGGTTCCATGAATATTCTGGATGTCTTGCTGTCGGGAGTTGCCATTCCGCCGTTGGCGCGGGTAAGGCAGCTCTTTCCCCGGCCGCGTCTGGATGATGTGGCGGCAACGGTAGGGCATGAACTTTGTAAGCCGGAAATTTTGGCGGCGGTGAAACCGGGCGATTCAGTGGCCGTAACGGTAGGAAGCCGAGGCATTGCCAATTTGCCGCTGATTATCCGGGAAATCGTCGCGATCTTAAAACAGGCTGGAGCCAAGCCGTTTATTGTGCCGGCGATGGGCAGCCACGGCGGAGCGACCTCGGCCGGCCAAACGCATGTTCTGGCGGGGCTGGGGATTACGGCGGCAGCGGTCGGCGCACCGATTCGGGCTTCGATGGAAGTGGTCAATTTGGCGGCTGCCGCTGAGCAACCGGCATATTTTGACCGGATCGCCTATACCGCCGATCACATCGTTGTTGTCGGACGCGTGAAATTGCACACATCTTTCCGTGGCCCGTATGAAAGCGGCATCGTCAAGATGATCGCCATCGGGCTGGGCAAGCAAAAAGGAGCGGAACTGTGTCACCGTCTGGGGCTGGAAAGAATGTCGGAACGGATTGCGGGGATTGCCCGGATCGCTCTGGCAAAAACCCGAATTTTGTGCGGGGTAGCGCTGTTGGAAAACGCCTATGATGAAACTTGCCGTATTGTCGCCCTTCCCGCCGACCGGATTCTGGCCGAGGAACCGGCGCTATTGGCGGAAGCTCGGGATTACATGCCGCAGATTTATCTGAAGAAAAATGATGTATTGATCGTGGATGAGATGGGTAAGAATATTAGTGGAACCGGCATGGATCCGAACATTTTGGAACGTTTTACAACCGCGAACTTGCCGGATTCCGACAAGTTCCAGCGGATCGCAGTTTTGGCGCTGACCCGGGAGACACAGGGAAATTTCAACGGCTTGGGACTCGCCGACATGTGCACGCGTCGCCTGTATGAGCAGATGAATTTTGCGGAAACCTATCCCAATCCGTTGACTTCGCGAGTGCCCCGTTCCGTAAAGATTCCAATGGTGCTGGACAATGACCGTCAGGCCATCCAGGCGGCGATTCAGACTTGCATCAACGTGGACCCGCAAAACGTTCGAATGATTCGAATCAAAAATACGCTGCAACTTGAGGAAATCTGGATTTCCCCGGCGCTGCTTTCCGAAGCCCGTTGCCATCCTTTTCTGGAAGTCCTCGAAGAACCGGCGCCATTGTTGTTTGATGAAGCCGGAAATCTGATGAATTGATCGACAACAAAACTTCCTCCGCGCTTCGGCCGTAGGAAGTTTTTTGTCAGGATGGGAAGAATAAGGCGGTTCGTGTTATAATTCACATAGAGTTACAGGGATTCTTCAGGAATGGGTGAATTGGGTGCAGATCAAAAAAAGAAAGCTGTACGAAGATGTTATCGCCGGGATTGAAGAGATGCTGCAATCCAACAATATGCAACCCGGTGACCGGCTGCAATCCGAGAAGGAACTGGCGCTGTATTTTGGCGTCAGCAAGACCGCGGTCCGGGAAGCGTTGAGTGCGTTGCAGACCGCCGGACTTATTGAAGTCAAACATGGTTCCGGCATCTATGTCCGCAATGTCAATGAACGGCTGACAAATCCACTGACGATGAAAATTCTGACAAACAGCGACAATATGCTGCAGATATTGGAATTGCGCAAAGGGTTGGAATCCGAGGGCGCGTTTTTGGCGGCGCAACGGGCAACCAGGGCGGATATTGCCCGCATCAAAGGCTATCTGATTTCCCTGGCCGAGGAGATTGATCGGGGCGAAAAGGCGCTGAATGCCGACTATCAGTTTCACTGCGCCGTGATGTCCGCTACGCACAATCAGGTCTACAGCAAAGTGTTCGAAACCGTCGCGACCGTTTTTCACGAAGGAATGCGTGCTCTCAGCGTTGATTGGGATTCCGGCGGGAACCTGCTGGAGCAGCATCGCCTGATTTATGACGCGGTAAAAAAACATCAACCGGAACAGGCTCGCAATCTCATGCGGGCGCATCTGGAAAATCTGGAGACCCAGTTGAGTGGAATGTAATCCTGATTTTCGATAGTAGACGGATGCAGAGGAGGAATGGGAATTGGAACACGTGGACATGATCGTTGTGGGGGCAGGGGTCGTCGGGCTGGCGGTTGCCGCCGAATTGGCCCGGAACATGGAAAATCCGGAGATCATGCTGATGGAGCGTCATCCCAAATTCGGCCAGGATACATCCAGCCGCAACAGTGAAGTCATTCACGCCGGCATGTATTATCCGCCCGGCAGCCTGAAAGCCAAGCTGTGCGTGGCGGGGAATCCACTCCTGTATGAATTCTGCGACCGGCATCATGTTCCGTATCAACGCCTGGGGAAATTGATCATTGCCCGGGATGAAACCGAAATTCCGGCGATTGAAGGCATTTATAAACAAGGAACCGACAATGGGGTGCCGGGCCTGAAAATGTTGACACGGAATGAGATCGCGACACTGGAGCCGAATATCACGGCCGTGGCGGCGCTTTATTCCGCGACGACGGGCATCATTGACAGCCACAAACTGATGGCGCAGCTGGAACGTTCAGCGATGGCCGACGGTGTGATGATGGCTTACATGCACCGGGTGACCGGCGTGACCCGGGGGAACGGTGGATACGAAGTGAAGTTCATTGGTCCGGACGGACAGGAAGACGAACTGGCCTGCACTTGGCTGGTCAACTGTGCCGGCCTTTATGCCGACTTTATTCCGGCACAGCTGGGAATTGACGTGGCAGCCGCCGGTTACAAAATATATCCGGTAAAAGGGGAGTACTTTTCGGTAGCGATGTCCAAATCAAAATTGATTTCGCATTTGATTTACCCGCCACCGCTGAAGAGCCTGAAAGGACTGGGGACGCATATTACCAAGAGTCTGGACGGTCGCGCCCGTCTCGGTCCCAATGTCCAATATGTTGCGGAACGGGAAGACTATGACGTGGATCCTTCCCATCTGGAAGAATTTTATCAGGCGGCCCATTCTTATCTGCCGTTTATTGAGAAAACGGATCTTCAAACCGATATGGCGGGGATGCGACCCAAAATTCAGGCGCCGGACGGGCCGGTGGCGGATTTTGTCATTCGCCACGAAACCGAACGGGGTTTGCCGGGACTGATCAATCTTGTTGGCATAGAATCACCCGGACTTACCGCTTGTCTTAGCATTGCCAAAATGGTCGGACGCATGATTCGCTAATTTGGCAACATAATTATTTCGATTGAACGACTTTGAAACCGGTCAGGCTCTGTGTGAGTCCGGCCGGTTTTTTTGTGAAAAAAGCAAAACAACGGCAGGATTAATGCCGGGACGTCGGGAATAATCTGTTTATCAGGTGATAGCAAAATTTTCCGGCGCGGGTTGTATGATGGAGAAAAACCAGTGCGGAAATGATTTTAATCCTGGCGAAAGAGTGATGGTTCAGCCGCAGCGGACGGCTGCCAAGATCAGCCTGGGCTATGTGCTGGCGGGTTGGTTGTGGATTCTCTTCTCCGATCTTCTTTTGCCGTTATTAACGCGGGATCCGGATACACTGGTCAGGTTGTCCAGTGTTAAGGGGGTCCTGTTTGTCATTGTGACCGCCGGGATTTTGTTTGCTATGGTCTATGTCCAGCTGCAACGGATCCAGGCATCCCAGCAAAGGGTTGCGCAAAGTACCCAAGAACTGGAACAGGCCCATGCGGCGTTGACCGAATCCGAGCTTGAGTTGCGGCGACAACTGGCCGAGATCCAGGCCAAAACGACTGTAATTGAACAAAAAGATCGCGAAATGTGGTCACTGTTCGAGAACATGCACGATGCCTTCGCCGACCATGAAATTATCCTCGATTCGGTGGGAAAACCGATCGATTACCGTTTTCTGGCCGTCAATCCGGCATACGAAACGCTGGTGCGAAAATCTCGCCAGGAATTGCTTGGACGAACTGCGCTGGAAGTGTTTCCCGAGATTCCTTATGGATATATCGCTGATTGCGCGGAAGTAGCTTTGAATGGGCAAAGTAAAACCGGCACTTTTTATTCCGATATGTTGGGAAAACATCTTTCAATATCCCTGTATAGCACCCAACACGGTCATTTCGCCTTTGTGGGACGGGATGTATCCGACGAAATCGACCATGCGCAAAAAGTGGAACGGCTGGCATACTTCGATCAGTTGACGGGATTGCCCAACCGGGCCCGAACGATTGAACTGTTGAAACGCGAAATTGATGTCGGATCAGGCAAAGAAGCCTCGGGTGCGCTCCTGTATATCGATATGGATGATCTGAAGCTGGTGAATGACTCTTATGGGCATAGTTACGGCGATTCCATGATCATTACGTCCGCCATGCATTTAGTCAGCCTGGCGCCTGCGGATTCGACGGTAGCCCGGGTGGGTGGAGACGAGTTTGTAGTCCTGCTGCCGGGAATGAATGATCCCCTGCAGGTCGAATCGTTGGTCTCGGAAATCGTGGACACGCTCGGACGCGAATATGAGGTAAGGGAACTACAGATCCACGCTTCGGCCAGTATCGGGATCGCCTTATACCCTCAGGATGGCCTAACAGTGGAAGAAATCCTCCGTAATGCGGATACTGCTCTCAATGAAGCCAAACGGTTCGGGAAACACTGTTGGCGGTTTTTTCACAAGACGATGCAAGAAACGGCGTATGGCAATATGCTCTTGATCAATGGACTGCAAAACGCTTTAGCCAATCAGGAATTGCACCTGCACTTCCAGCCGCAGCTCTCTTTGAAAAATGGCGCGACCATAGCGTTCGAAGCTCTGATGCGCTGGCGTAGCTCCCGGCATGGCGATGTGTCGCCCGGCCGATTTATTCCCCTGGCGGAACGCAGTCATTTGATCGAGTCGATCGGCGCCTGGACACTGAAGGAAGCCGCCGGTTTTTCCCGCAAACTGAGTGAATTGGGTCACCCGGATGTCCGGGTTGCGGTCAATGTCTCGCCCCGACAATTGATGGCGCGCAATTTTCTGCAGGTCGTTCGCGATGCATTTGAGGAATGGGAACTGGCGGCAGGTCGCCTGGAAATCGAGATTACGGAAAGTGTGTTCATTGAATCCGTGGATGAGTGCGTGAGTACTTTAAACGAGTTGCGAAAAATGGGCGTTCATTTGTCCCTGGACGATTTTGGCACCGGGTATTCATCGTTGACGTATTTGCGGAGTCTACCGGTTCAGACGGTGAAGATCGATAAGACCTTTATCGATCTGATTACGACGGATCCAACCCGGCTGGCTCTGTTGACGGCGATCATCGATATGGCGCATGTGTTGGGGTTGGCGGTTGTAGCGGAAGGCGTGGAGACGCCGGAACAGATGGAGCGCTTGATTGCCTGCCGCTGCGATACGATTCAGGGATATCTGGTGCGTCGGCCGGCGCCGGATACGGAGGCATTAACCATATTGGATGAGGGAATCTGGCCTGAAAGGATGGGCGCGCGCGCCGAACCGTAGCCGAAAACCGTCCCGGGCGAAATGGAAAGGGTGTACGACAATGGACAAGCATCGGCAAATGGTTCACGACCTGTTTTCACGGATTGCCGGCCGATACGATACGATGAACACGATCCTGAGCCTGAATCTGGATAAATATTGGCGGCGCAGGACTCTGGAGATTGCTGCGCCCCAACCCGGCGAAAAGTGGCTGGATGTGTGTTGCGGCACCGGCAAACTTACCTTCGCGATCGCCCGGATTCTGGGCGAGTCCGGGGAAGTCACAGGGCTGGATTTTACCGCCTCCATGCTTGCCGTCGCCAGACGGGCGGAAGAACAGGAGAAGCCGCCGCGGCCAATCCGCTGGCTCGAAGCGGATGCCATGGACATTCCGTATGTGGACGAGATGTTTGATGGCGTAACAATCGGGTTCGGCTTGCGAAATTTGCCGGATTTTGATCGAGGGATCCGGGAGATGCGACGGGTTTTGAAACCGGGCGGAAAATGGGTTTGCCTGGAACTTTCCCATCCGGTCTGGCCAGTGTTTAAACAGGGACATGGACTTTTCGTCCGCCACCTGGTGCCGGGCATCGGCAATCTGGGACATTCGGCAACAGCCGATTATCAGTGGCTGCCGGAATCCTTGCGACGGTTCCCGGGAGCGGCAGAATTGTCGGAGCGGGCTACGGTTGCCGGATTGACGAACGTACATTTCGAACGCTTGAGCGGCGGGATTGCGGCTGTGCATATTGGGTTTCGTTCCTGATGCATCGGTGAGGATCAACTCGTGCCGCTTTTTGTGTACAGGTGGAGACAGATAAGGGGGATCGTAATGAAAGTAATTCAAGTCAACAAGCCGGGTGAACTCGGGATTATCGACAAGCCGGCGCCAACGGATCCAGCGGCCGATGAGGCGATCGTTCGCATTAAGGCGGCCGGAATCTGCGGTTCCGATGTCCATATTTTCCATGGGAAAAATCCATTCGCTATCTATCCGCGAATTTTGGGGCATGAGGCTGCCGGCGAAGTCGTGCAGATCGGCGAGGCGGTAACAAATGTCAAAGTCGGCGATCATGTCGTCGTCGACAATGTCTTTTCTTGCGGCAAATGTTACGCCTGCCGGATTGGACGGCCCAATGTCTGCAGTAACGTCAAAGTATTGGGCGTTCATATTGATGGCGTATTCAGCGAGTTGATCAAGTTGCCGGCTGACCATTTGTATCCGGTGCCGAGCGATCTTTCCTGGGAAATGGCGGCAACGATGGAACCGTATGCCATCGCCGCTGAAGCGGTGGACCGGGGCCAGGTTGGCGCCGGCGACACGGTATTGATTTGCGGCGCCGGTCCGATCGGCTTGGTGATTCTGCAAGCTTGCAAGAGCATGGGCGCCCGCGTCCTGATCATGGATATCGTCGATTCGCGCTTGCAGGCGGCGCAGGCAATGGGCGCCGACGCAGTCGTCAATACGAAAGCTTCGGATTTGGAAGCTGCGGTGATGGCGTTTACCAACGGAGAAGGAATCAATGTCGCCATGGAAGCAACGGGCGTAATCTCTATTTTGGAACTGATTATCGCCAAACTGATGTCGCCGGCCGGCAGAGTCGTAGTGTTGGGATTCCCGGTGGAGCCGGCAAAAATCGCGCCGGCCGATATTATGAAACGTGAGCTGGATATTAAAGGCTCCCGGCTGAATAATCGCAAATTTGCCGAAGTCGTGCGGTGGTTCGCCGAAAAAAAAGTGGATCCGACCGGATTGGTGTCGCATGTATTACCGTATACGGACGTAGAAAAAGGGATGGAGCTGTTTGCTAACCATCCCGCGGAAGTATGTAAGATAGTGATTAAATTTGACTGAAAGCGACTCGGCGCCGCTTAGGGGAGAGCCTGTCGCGAAGGGGGAAGCGGGCAGGCATCCCACTTTTTTACTGCGGATTCGAGTTCTTGTTCAATTTGACTCAGCTCCCGGCGGTAGTGCCGTAAGCGTTCCACTCCGTGCATTGTGCATTTAAAATCGCTTTTCTCGATGTTGCGGCATTTGTCCATCATAGCCTGACGGCGCGAAGCGATTTCAGCAATGTGCAGCAACTGCTGCTGCGCGGATTCATCCATTGTGGACATTAATTTTGTGACCTCCCATTTACTTTTGTGTGAAGTGAAAATACAGGGCGCCGCCAAATGAAACTAGAGCAAAGAGTAGAATAAGGGCAATGTCGGCGCTGCGAAAACCGGAATCGTAGAAGGTTATGCTAAAAAAATAGACCAATAATAAGATGGACCAGGCATAGCCGCAAAACAGAAAGACTTTGAACGGGTCGGGCAATCCGTGACGTCTGGACACAGTGACCTCCCTTGATTACCGGGACATCAGTCGATAACCAACGCCGGATTCGGTGATGATATACTTGGGTTGGGTCGGGTTGGGTTCGATTTTTCGACGCAGTTGGCCGACGTAAACACGGATATAATGCGTATCTTCGGCGTAAGTATCGCCCCAGACGGCTTTCAGCAATTGCCGGTGGGTCAGCACTTTACCGGCGTTTTGCGCCAAAACTTTTATAATGTCATACTCCGTGGGAGTAAGCTTGATTTCCTGAGTGTCGATCATAACCCGACGTTGCGCCAGATCAACGGTCAGATCCCCGCACTGAATCACCGGATCATCGCCCGTATGCGCCGCCCGGCGAACGGAGACGCGCATCCTGGCCAAAAGCTCGCCGATGCCGAAAGGTTTGGTGATATAATCGTCGGCGCCTGCATCCAGGGCGTCGATTTTTTCTTTTTCCTGATCGCGCGCGGTAAGGATCAGAATCGGCAGGTCGGACCATTCGCGCAAGCGGCGGACGACTTCTTTTCCATCGATATCCGGCAAGCCAAGATCCAAAATCACGATGTCCGGCTTGATGCCGGCCGCCTGGATGACTGCATCCGAACCGGTTACGGCTTCATATACATCATATCCATGCGCCCCCAGGGATACTTTCAATAATTTGCGAATTTGCGGCTCATCGTCGATGACCAGAACACGCAAGCCTTTTTCCGACACAGTTTCACCCGCTTTCGACTGGTGATGGTTCTTCCGGCGGCGCCGGCAGGGTGATTTTCATGATCGTTCCGCCGCCAGGCCTGTTTTCAGCGCTGATTTTTCCGCCATGCGCTTCGATGATTCCTTTGCAAATGGATAGTCCAAGTCCGGTGCCATCGACCCGATAGGCCGGCAAGCGAATGCGATAGAACTTGTCAAAGATGTGCGGCAATTCATCTGGCGGAATTCCGAGACCGCGATCGGCAACCGTAATGACAATGTTATCCGGAATGGCGGCGACACCGATTTCGATGGGGGTGGCCGGCTTGGAATATTTCAGGGAGTTGTCGATCAGGTTGATCATCACTTGTTCCAACAGGACCGAATCGGCGCGAATCATGGCGACCCGGGAACCACCGGTAAATAAGATGTTGCGGTTTCGGACCGCTTCCCGCAATCGACGTAGCGCTGTGCCAATCACATCTTCCAGATCGCACCAATCCAGCTTGAGATGGGCCATGCCGCTTTCCAGACGCGCGGAGTCGAGAAGATTGGCGACAACGCGATCCATCCGGTTGGCGCCGTCTTGAATATTGACAAGCAGCTCATGGCGATCCTGACTGGAATATAAGGTTTCGGACTCCAGAAGCGTCGAAACTGAGCCGATAATGGAAGCCAGCGGCGTGCGGAGTTCGTGCGAAACCGAGTTCAGCAGGGCGGTCCGTAGTTTGTCGGATTCCAGCAACAAGGAAGCTTCCTGTTGTTTTGCCATAAGCCGGGTCCTTTCGATGGCGATGGCGGCCAAACCAGCCCAGGCATCAAGCAAACGCTGCTGTTCCGCTGCAATATCGACGGAATCCACGCGAACCGCCAGCAGGCCAACAACCGATTCCCGGGTAGTCATGGGAAGGTAGAGATAATCGGAATCAGTGAATTTTCCGCAGGTTCGGCCGGCGGGTTTTCCTTCGCGGTAGCTCCAGTGGGCGGCTTCGTGCTCCGTTTCCGACAAAGCCGGCAGCGCCGGAATAGAATCCGTGATAGTGGACGCGGCTGCTGCGGGCGAATGATCGGCCCGGATCAATAAAACTCCGCTTTCATCCGGAACGAGGACCAAGGTTCGTTGTCCGAAGGCCTCGGCAACCTGCGCCGCCAATTTTCGCAGGATGGTATCTAAATCGGCAATCGCCGCGATTTCGCGGCTAAACTCATAAAGCGCCGCCATGCTGCGTTCCCGTTGGCTGGCAGTGGTTGCCTCGTTGATTAATACTTCCGTTCGGCCGCCAATGATGAAGGCGACCAGCAGAAACGTGATAAAACTCCAGATATATCGGACATCATCCACCGAGAGGGTATATGTCGGCGGGATAAAGAGAAAATCAAACGCCAGCATGCTGACAAGGGCCGTGACATACGAGGGCCAGCGTCCCCACCAAAAGGCGCTGAGAATAACCGGCAACTGATAGAACAAGGCGATGTTAATCAGCTCTTGCTCTTGCATCATGAGGACGAAACCTGTCACCACACCGATCATGGCCATGCTGTAGAAGTAAGGACGCCAATGGGCGGTGGGGTTTCCTGGACGGACGGATACGACGTTAAGTTTCATAACGCTCCTTGTGCGTGCGGTGCAGTGCGAACGGAAAGTCGATTTACCTATTTTACTCTTTTCATGGCGATTGTCCAGAGGGGGGAAGATTGATCCGCACTACCCCGAGGTTATTATAGCGCGGGATGAATAAAGATTTTGTCAGAGATTTGGCGGAAGGTATAAAAAAAATATAAAAATTAACAGAATGTCGACAAAGACAAGATTAGTTTGCCGGGATGGCCGATCAACGGCAGGATTTTTACGATTGGCGGCAAATCATAATCAATAAGATCCTGGATGGATCGACAGGGGAGGAAATCAGAATGGCCATTGTGGAAGTAACCATTGTGCCGATGGGGACGGCAAGCACCAGTCTTAGCCGCTATGTCGCCGATTGCCATAAAGTGCTGATGGCGGCCGGCGATCTGAAATATGAGCTGCATCCGATGGGAACCATAATTGAAGGGGAGTTGCCCCGTATTCTGGAAGTCATCCGCCAGATGCATGAAGTTCCGTTTGCCGCTGGCGCGGGACGGGTATCCACGCTGATTCGAATTGATGACCGGCGGGATAAAGAATCGACTATGGCGGCAAAAGTACAGGCGGTGAAAGAAAAGCTTTGAGTCGGGAACTGGCGGAAAAAATCCTCGGGGC
>CAZRQI010000003.1:0-36452 GCA_964602025.1 uncultured Veillonellaceae bacterium | reverse complement strand
CAAAATTTCCTGACTGGCTTTGGCAAAGCCGAAGCGGCAACTGTGGTGGACGTGAGAACGTTTGGCGCCAAAGGGAACGGCGCGACGAACGACACCGCCGCCATCCAGAAGGCGATCAACTCACTGCCCAGCACGGGGGGCACCGTGGTGATTCCGCCGGGAACCTATGGCATCGATGCGGTGACAACCTTAAAACTCAGAAGCAACGTAACCTTGCAGATGTCGCCTACGACCATCCTCGGCGTCATTCCCAACGCGGCGGCCCACTATGAAGTGCTGCATATCGGCGGCGTCAGCAACGTTAATGTCAACGGCGGCGTTCTGTGGGGCGACCGGCTGACTCACAAAGCAACAAGCGGTGAACACGGCTTCGGTGTCGCAATCCTTGGCGCCAGCAATGTTACCGTCACCGGAACGGCTTCCAACAACATGTGGGGCGACGGATTCTACATCGGCAACGGACCGACCTTCGGCAGTAGCCTGAAAACGCGCTCGACGAACATCAAACTGATCGACGTCAGCGCCGACAACAACCGTCGGCAGGGTATCTCCCTGATTAGTGGGCAAGGTATCTCCATCGTACGGGCCAAATTGACCAATACGAATGGCAAGGCCCCTTCCGCCGGGATTGATGTGGAACCGGGCAGCAAGACCGATGTTTTGCAGAACATCTCCATTGTGGACACGGTTACGGCCAACAATGAAACAGCGGGAATCAGTCTTAGCATAGGCGCATTGGCGGGAACGAGCACTCCCGTCGGCATAACGGTGACCAATCACACGGATAACGGGAGTAAGCAGGGAATGGTTATTTCGGGAGGATCGGGAATTATTCCAGGCTCCATCGTAGTAAACAATCCAACCTGGACAAATTCGAAAACAAACGCACTGGCCGTTGTTGCGGTCGACTATCGCGGCTTCAGCACCACCATCAACAATCCCAAGGTGATCAATGCCAACACCAGCGCCAAAGGAGCGGCCATTGCCGTATATAATTATAATAGCGCTGTTCAACTGGGTAATGTAACGATTAATTACCCTGCAATCACCGATAACCGGACGGTTAAAATGACCACTGCCGCTTTCTATGTGGGGACTACGGTATCCGCGAAACCGCTGCAAAACGTTACGGTTGTCAAGCCGATTCTCAATGGGGTGAAAATCGGCAATACGACCACTGCGAAAATTTCCTACTAATCGCAAGGGTTGATTTTCAGGCCAAAAGCAAAGTGAGTGCGCCAAGCCCAAGTAAAAAGAAACAGGCGTAACGGAAGGTGACCGATAACAGGTCACCTTCTTTGCCTGGCAACCCGGCGGCAGTGGCGGCGATGGAAATGCTCTGCGGCGAGATCAGCTTGCCGATGCAGGCGCCGCTGGTATTGGCGGCGGCAATCCAAACCGGACTGATTCCCAATTGTTCGGCGGTTTGTTTTTGTAATAGGCCAAACAAAATATTGGAACTGGTGTCACTGCCGGTGATGAAGGTTCCCAAAGCGCCGATCAACGGGGAAACCGCCGGATACAAAGCGCCGGTCGTTTCCGACAACGTTACGGCGATGGAGCCGATCATGCCGCTGTAACCGAGAACCTTTGCCATGCTTACGATCGAGATGACGGTAATGATGGTTTTTTGCAGCTGCAGGACAGTAACGCCGACGAGTTTCCTCAAATCTTTTGGTGAGGCTCCCTGCACAAACCCGGCAAGCACTGCCGCGACAAAGACCAAGGTTCCCGGCGTCAAGAACCATTCGAACGAGAGCGGCTTTCCGCCCGGACCGTCATAAATCATACAGACCGTCCGCAAATGACGCAGTGACTCGTTTATGGCCGGAAAAATCCGACTGGTTCCCAGAACGAAACAGAGCAAGAGAAGATATGGGAGCCAGGCGATGAACTGTGACCGGAGATCGACCTTGTTTTCCATGTTGGAAGAAGATAGTCTTGGATTTGCTGGATCATTCGGAAATGACCAAATATTGGCGGGCGGAGAGAGTTTTGCCACGAGCAGAATGACGGCCGATGATGTCAGCGATGCGGCGATTGCCGGCAATTCCGGCCCGATATACTGGGAGACCAGAAATTGTACGAGACCAAAACTGGCGCCGGCGGACAGGGTGACGAGCCATATGCCGCGCAACCCGATGAAACCGCCGGTCACCGTGTACACGACGAATAGCGGCACCAGAAAGACAAATGGGGTCAGTTGTACACCAATGTCAAATGAGAGCGCCGGAAGCGGCAGATCGGTTATTTTTGCCAGGGTGGTGACCGGAATGCCAATAACGCCGAACGCAACGGCAACCGTATTGGCAATTAGGCAGATTACCGCCGCGCGAAATCGATCAAATCCCAACGCGATCAGAAGAGCCGCGGGCACGGCCACTGCCGTGCCAAACCCGGCCACTGCCTCCATGAAACTGCCGAATCCCCAGGCGATGATCAATGCCTGGATTCTGCGGTCGGGTGAACAATGCAGCAGTAAATTTTTTATTTGACCGATAGCTCCGGTATGTAACGAAAGGTTATAGCTGAAAAAAGCGGCAATGATGACCCAGAGAATCGGCAGCAAGGCGAACAAGGCACCTTCCAGCGCAGCCTTGCCGGCCAGAAGAACATCCATACTCCAGACCCAAACGGCAATGGCCAGGCTGAAAAGTAAGCCGATCGGACAGGCTCTGTGAGCCGGGAGCTTCAAAACACCCAAGCTGATCAACAACCAGAGGATGGGCGCCAATGCCAGGAATGTTAGCAGCATGCCTTACATCACCTTTTCATATCGGCTTGTGTTTTCGCGGAAAGTTGGCGCGCTGCGAGCCATGTCGTCAGCGGCGAAGAAGAAAGCGGATGACTGATCAGATAGCCCTGAATAATGTCGCAGTCATATTGTTGCAGCAAATCCCGTTGTTCTTCGGTTTCGATTCCTTCCGCAACCACGGAGATTCCTAGACGATGGGCAAGCGAAATAATGGATTGGATAATCGTCCGCGTACTTTCTTCAGTACCCATGCGGTTTACGAAGGATTGGTCAATCTTCAGGGTGTGGATGGGGAGCTGTTGCAGATAGGTCAAGGAGGAATAGCCTGTACCGAAATCATCCAGGGCGGTCCGAATGCCCATGGACCGCAGGGCATTCAGTTTTTTAACTTTTGATTCAAAAGCGTTGATCAACGTACTTTCCGTTATTTCCAACTCCAGTGCGGCCGGCTGCAGACCAGCTTCCACCAGAGCGGCGGCGACCGATTCCACATAATTGTCTTGCGCCAACTGTTTGACGGAAACATTGACACTGACCGAAAGGTCCGTGTACCCGGCGTCATGCAGACGACGGCAGAATTTGCAGGCGGTTTGGAGCCCCCAATCGCCAAGTTCGCCGATTAACCCGGTTTCTTCGGCAACAGGGATAAATTGCAAGGGGGAAATATTCCCCTGTTCCGGGCAAGTCCAACGCATAAGCGCTTCCATGCCGACAATGCGGTCTGTTTTCAAGTCCAATTGGGGTTGGTAATGCATTTGGAAGGCTTCTTTGGTTAGAATGGAGGAGCGCAAAAGACTTTCCATGGTAAGCTTTTGCAAGAGCGAATCATGCATGGATTGTTCAAAAAAACGGTAATGGGAACGTCCGTCATCTTTGGCCCGGTGCAGAGCATTGTCCGCCTTCCTCAGCAAGTCTTCCAAAGTGTTCCCATCTTGCGGGAACAGGGCGATGCCGATGCTGGCGGATAGGTAAAAATGCTGACCACGGCAGATAAACGGCGTTTGAAACAGGTTGATCAGACGTTGTGCGTAGGTGTCGATAAAAGCTCGCTGCGAAATTCCCGCCAGAATGACAATAAATTCATCGCCGCCCACACGGGCCAGGATGTGGGATTGTCCCACCGCATTTCGCAACTGTTCGGCTGCGCAGGAAATCAATTCATCGCCGCAGGCATGACCGGCGGAATCATTGATGAGTTTGAAGTTATCCAGGTCGATAAATAACAGGGCTCCCTCGGAAGTGCGCAGAAGGTCTTTTTCGTTCAGAAGCTGTTCCAGACGGCGGCGATTCGGGAGACTCGTCAACTGGTCGTAATATGCCATTCGATAGATTTGTTCATCCCGTTGTTTGCGGTCGGAAATATCGGTAAGCGCTCCAATGACCCGGGCCGGTTGGCCTGTGTCGCCACACAGCACTTTCCCCCGGGCATGCAGCCAGACATAGTCGCCGTTTTCTGAACGGGCGCGGTACTCCAAATCATATTGCGTGGCTTTTTTCTCAAGATGACGACAAAAATCGGCTTCCACGCGGAAACGATCATCGGGGTGAATGCGCGATAGCCATAATTTGCGCGGAAAATTTTCGTTGGTAGGCAAGCCGAAACGATTCAGCCATTGTGCGGAAAAAGAAAGTTCATCGGTTGCCAGGTCAACTTCCCAGATTGCATCATTGGATGCGTCCATCGCCAGACGATAGCGTTGTTCACTGATCTCCAGTTGCTTTCTGCTGGCTTTTAATTCCGTCAGTTGTAAGCCAATGGCCTCTTCGGAGGCCGCCAGCTGCTGGTACAGGGAAATGAGTTCGGTGTGCGCCGCCCGTAATTTCGCATTATTGGTTTGCAATTCTGTCTGGATTTTTTTTTGATCGGTGATGTCGCGCAGAATAGCGAGAAATTGCCCCGAATGCCTGGAACCAATCTGATACAGGTAAACTGCCGCAGGGAAGGGCGTGCCGTCTTTTCGGACGTGAATCCATTCAAAGGAAAGCGTGCGCTCCTGGCGCGCCGCCGCAAGATTTTTATACAGTTGTTCCGTCGTATCGACGGCGCCGGTTTGTTGGGGCGGCGACCACTCGGCCGGCGAGCGGCCAATCAGATCGTTGCGCTGACAACAAAACATAGCCAATGCGCGATCGTTGCAGTCGACAATCATGCCGTTTCCCAGGATCATGATCGCATCGTTGGCGGACTCAAAGAGAGCGCGAAATTTTGTGGAAGTTTTTTCTGCCGTCAATTTTTTTCTCCTTTACTGGGGGATGACGAAAGCAGTATTTCGGCAATGACCGGGGTTCCGGCAAAAGATAACTCTTGCGACGGACATGGACGTGGAATTTCATCGGTCAGCCGCGATACCATTTGGCAAACGGCGGAATGCGAGGGACAATGGTTGCCAATTCCGGCATCCAGAACAAAGTTGATATTTCCTTCTTCCTGCAGTCCCACGGCGCCGGTCAGAAGCAGCGGCCGACAAAGGGCGGCGGCTTCCATAATGGTTCCAGGCCCGGCTTTGGTGATTACCACGTCGGCGGCAATCATCAATTGTTCCATGTTATTGACAAAGCCATACACTCGGGTATTCTCGGGTAATGGATTGCGCGCGCTGAGTTTCCTGAAAAGGGTCTGATTCCGTCCCGTGACCGCTAAAATGGTGATCTGAGGGCATTGACGCTCAAGTTCCGCAATCAGGGTTGCCAACGAACCGCCGCCAGCTCCGCCGCTGGTAAGAAGAACGGTGAACCGGTCGATGGGCAGGCCGAGCTGGCGGCGGATAGCGGAACGGTCAGGTTGAGTGTGGCAGAATCGAGGGTGGATGGGAAACCCAACCAAGCGCAGCTTTCTTGCTGGAACACCGTAACGTTCGGCAATTTTAAGCGATTCCGGCGTTGGCAACAAATTTAGATCGGCGCGGGGGGATATCCAGGAAGCATGAACACTGACCAAATCGGTAACCATCGTGATGACGGGCCAATTCGCTTGCGTTTCATCCCGAAAGGAACACATGGGACGGACGGCGAGAGGGTGGATGACGACCACCAGGTCGGGATTGAAACTATCGACAACTTTGCGAATCCGGCTACGGGCAAACCGATATAGCAAGTTGGAGGCAAGATCCATGAAACGGGCGCTGTTCGAGAGACGGAACAGCAGATTGTGCAGCCAGATATGACCGGCTGAAAAAAACGCGTACAGTTCGGGAGCGTTCTGGATTCCAGGCAGGCCGCTGGCCCGCAGCAAGTCCACCATCTCACACTGGACCGCCTGACCGGAAGCGGATAAGGCCGCGATGATAGCATTGGCGGCGCTGCGATGCCCACCGCCGGTATCTGAGATAATAAACAGGATCTTTTTATTCATGGGCGAGTCTTGCGCCCCCTTTCCCAACAAAAATCCACTTTACTATTATAATCAATTATTGGGCAAAAGAAAGCCGGCAGACTCGCGTGGCTGTGATTATGGCAACGGCTCGACGGAAGGGGCGCGTTGCAGGCAATGAGGCGAAATGATAGAATGATACGCGGGAAAGCTTTGAATATGGGCGGAGGAGGAATTGCCGGTGGGAAGAATCATGGACTCGGTGACGGCTTTTTTGCAGGAAGATAATTGGCGTTATGAAGAGATTCCCGGTGAATCCGCCATTCGTTTTAGTTTTTCAGGGAAAAATGCCCGATATGATTGCTTTGGCCGCGTCAACGAGGAACACGAAATTTTTGTGTTTTACTGCATTGTTCCCCTGCGCGTTCCGGAGCCGCAACGACTGGTGATAGCGGAATTGTTGTCGCGAATTAACTATGGCTTGAACATCGGTAATTTTGAGCTGGATATGAATGATGGTGAAATTCGTTATAAAACAAGTATTGATGTCGAAGGCGGCGAATTGACTTCGCGGATGGCGGAAACCTTGATTGCGATCAATATTTCGACGACGGATCGTTATTTTCCCTCTTTCACCGATGTCATGTACGCGGGAGTCGCTCCGGTTGAAGCTGTCGCCAGGATTGAACGACCGGATCCTTCGACCCGGAATTGACAAGAAACAGGGCAGATGGGAGTTGGAAATATTGAATAAAACATTGTTGTTGGTGGACGATGAAACAAATATCTTAAAAGCCCTGCAAAGGATTTTTTTGCCGCTGGGATACCGGGTATTCACGGCGGAAAGCGGTGAACGAGGCCTGGAAGTGCTGGCCGAGGAACAGATTGACCTTGTGATCAGTGATATGCGGATGCCCGGCATGAACGGGCATGAGTTTTTGAAGCGGGTGAGGACTTGCTCGCCTACTACGATGCGGGCGATTCTGAGCGGCTTTGCGGAAGGAAAGGATGTCATTGGCTGCCTGCGTGACGGATCAGCTCGGATGTATATACTCAAACCCTGGGATAACGCGCTTCTGGTGCGGGAAGTGGAAAAACTGCTGCAACTGGGCGAGTTGTTTTCCCGCCGTCAACTGCTGGAAATCTTTAATAACCTCAAGGATTTGCCGACGATGCCGGATCTGTATGGGCGCTTAAGTTCACTGGTGGAACGCGACGCCAGCCTGGATGAGATTGCCCAGCTTGTCGAGCATGATCAGACGATTGCCGCGAAGCTTCTGCAAGTCGCCAATTCTGTCTATTACAATATGAGCACTGGTTCAGTAAGACAGGCAATTGTGTACATGGGCCTGACAAACCTGAAGACCATCGTATTGGGATTGTCTGTCCTGAAACAATTGGATGGGTTGCATGGGGGATTTTTCTCCAAAGATGTCCTGTGGGGCCATGCCGACCAAGTCAATCGTTTCACGCATCGGCTCTTCGAAAGTTGCTTGGGCCGGACAATGAAAGAGAACGAAGCCACGGCGGGGTTGCTCCACGACATCGGACGCATTTTACTGATCAAGGATTATACTCAACCGTATTCCGGCGTATACCGCTCGGTTTTTCAAAACCGGAATGCAACCTTTCGGGATACAGAACGAACGCTGATGGGAATTTCCCACGATGAAGTGGGAGGCTTTCTGCTGAATTGGTGGAGTTTACCGCATCCGATCGTGGAAGCGGCGATGTTTCATCATGATCCGTTGAATGAAGCAATTTTTCACAAGGAAGTAGTGGCCGCTGTTCACATTGCCGACTATTTCGCCTGGAAGCAGAAAAAAGCGCTAACGCTGCCCAAACTTCATCCCGGGGCTTTTGCACTCCTGGGAACGACGCACGAGAGTTGTGAAGCGTTGCTGTTGCAGGAAGAAGACAAATAATTAATAACTTCACGCGGAGTTTTGTTTCTTCTGGAAATGGAAGGAGAATTTTATACAAGAGGCGAATGACTTTAATAGCGATGTCGACTTTTTGCGGCGAATAGGCCTGTTGACGTTGACGAAGCGGTAGGAGGGAAGTTTGGGTGGAAGTGCATGTTGCGCGACAACCGATTTTTGATTCGGCAAAGCAGGTAATCGGTTATGAATTGTTATTCAGGAACGGAGAAGATGATTTTTTTCCGGGAATGGACGCCGACCAGGCGACTGCCGATGTGATCAACAGCAGTTTCTTTCTCAAAGTAGTGGATGACTTGACCTGCGGGAAAAAAGCGTTCATAAATTTTACTCCCCGTTTTCTCAAACATGAAATGATGACGATGCTGCCGCCCCAATCCGTGGCGGTGGAGTTGTCGGAAACCGGCGACGTCGGGCCGGAGGTCCTGGCGGCCTGCCAACGGCTCAAAGAGCAAGGGTACATGGTTGTGATTGATGACTTTGTTTTCCGCCAACAATCGGATCTGTTGGTTCAGGTGGCGGATATGGTCAAAGTTGATTTTATAAAGACGAAGGATCCTGAACGACGGAATATTGTCCAGAAGTTGGCGGGGACCAAGGTTGCCCTGTTGGCGGAAAAGATCGAGAGTTATTATGATTTTAAACAGGCAACAGATTTGGGGTATCAATATTTCCAGGGGTACTTTTTTGGCCGGCCGGAAGTGTTTTCCGGGCGGGACATTCCTGGCTATACGATCAATTATTTGAATATGCTGCGGGAAGCTAGCCGGAGCGATATCGATTTTGACAAACTGGAACAAATATTTCGCCGGGATGTCGCATTATCATTTAAAATGCTGAAATTTATCAATTCGGCATTTTTTGGGTTGCGTAACAAAGTCTCCTCCGTCAAACAAGCATTGGTGTTGCTGGGTAGAAAAGAAATCCTTAAATGGATTTCCCTGTTGGCTTTGCAGAACATGGCGCAAGATAAACCGGACGAATTGGTTGTGCTGTCGTTGGTTCGGGCGCGATTCGGCGAATTGTTGGCGCTCCAGCTCGGTTGGGCCAAACGGAGCGATCAGGCGTTTTTGGTTGGATTGTTTTCGTTGGTAGATGCGATGCTGGATCGTCCCATGAATGATATTCTCAGGGAATTGCCGCTGGATGATGATATCGTTGCGGCGCTGTTGCGCGGCGATAACGATTTGGGACAGTTGCACACGCTGGTGCGTCATTACGAAAAAGCGGAATGGAACGAATATGCAGTTGGGGCGCGAAAGCTGGGGATTGCCGACAAAGAAGTGGCGGAACTGTACCGTCAGTCGGTGAACTGGGCGCAGGGGCTGTCGGCCTTGTTGGGATAATTTTTCCGAATCCTTCTTTCTTATCGAAAGAAGGATTTCTTTTGGGATATGTGGAAACAAATATTTCCGTTACGGAATGATAAGTTTACGATTGTGGAAACTATTTGCTACAAAATTGCGATGAATTTGATTGTCACGGGTTCAATTTTTTCTGCCGATCTCAACTATTTATCGAGTCAATAACTCGTTCCAAGGGGTAATGGGCTGAACCAAAACCGTGATGAGCGCTTATATAGCCAGCCTTTTGCGCGGAGTAATCTGATCGATTTCGAATAGATTTCGGCGTTGTCGGAGAACCTGGCATGATTATTGCAATAGTTTTGTACCTGAGGACAACCTTGAGTATATGAAACGGAGGCAATAAGCATGATTATTGGCGTAGCAAAAGAAATCAAAAACAATGAGAACCGGGTGGCGTTGACTCCGGCGGGAGCGGAAGAATTGCATAACACTGGCCACAGGGTGTTGGTAGAAGCGGGAGCCGGGATCGGCAGCGGGTTTGCCGATGAGGCGTATGCAAGTGCTGGCGCGGAAATCGTCGGGGACAAACAAAAACTCTTTGATTTGTCGGAAATGATCATGAAGGTCAAGGAACCTCTGCCGCCGGAATACGGACTTTTCCATGCCGGACAGATTTTGTTCACGTATCTGCATCTGGCGCCAGAGCCGGAACTGACGGAAGCGCTGCTGAAGGCGAAAGTTACAGGGATCGCTTACGAGACGATTGAAACAGCGAACCGAAGTTTGCCGTTACTGATTCCGATGAGTGAAATCGCCGGCAGAATGGCGACGCAAATCGGCGCCCATTTCCTCGAAAAACATGAGGGCGGAAAAGGCGTGCTTTTGGGTGGGGTTCCCGGTGTGGCAGCCGGCCGCGTGGTTGTTGTCGGGGGAGGCATTGTCGGGACGAACGCGGCCCGCATCGCGCACGGCATGGGCGCCCGGGTCACGGTGATCGACAGTTCGGCGGAGCGGCTGCGTCAGTTGGATGATTTGTTCATGGGGCAGGTTGCTACCGTCATTTCCAATCGTTATAACATTGCGGCATGCACACGCGACGCCGACTTGGTAATCGGCGCGGTGCTGATTCATGGCGCCAAGGCGCCAAAATTGGTGACAGAGAAAATGGTTCAGGCGATGGAACCCGGTTCTGTAATTGTCGATGTGGCGATTGACCAGGGAGGTTGCGTGGAAACCTCCGATCACGTCACCACCCATAGCAGTCCGACATTTACGAAACACGGCGTTATCCACTACGCAGTCGCCAACATGCCGGGCGCCGTAGCCCGGACATCTACTCTGGCGCTGACGAATGTTACTATTCAGTACGCTCTGCAGATTGCTGGACGCGGCTGGAAGACAATGGCGAAGGAAAACCCGGGATTCGCCAAGGGAATCAACGTTACGGATGGACATTTGACATATCAGGCGGTGGCCGAAGCCCTGAACCTTCCTTACACCTCTTTGGACTGCTTGCTGTAAGGGGGGGGATGGCATGCGCCGCCGGGTAGAGGAGGCGCATGCGATGGAAACCGTTCGTCTAAAATTGCCCAATGTTGACCGGGTTGGTTTGGTGTTGGATATTTCCCATACGCTGGTGAGCCGGCAGATTAATATTGTTTCCATGGAAGTAGAGCCGAACGTTACTTATCTGGAATTGGAGGCCATGCCGGACGTGGTCCGCCAGGAAGTGACCACGGCTCTGCTGTCGATTCCGCAGATTTTGGATGTAGTGCCTGTCGATTTAATGCCGCACCAAGTTCGTACAGAACAGTTAAAGGCGGTCATGACGGCGGTCAGCGATGGAATCGTGGCGATTGATGCCGGCGGAGTGGTGACGCAATACAATCCGGCTGCGGAAACGATCCTGCACTTGGCGCGGGAAAAAATCATCGGGTGTCATTTGACCGCGTGTCTGCCGGCCGACATGCCCTTGTTGGATACGTTGCAAACCGGCGTTTCGTACAATAACCGGGAAATTGTCCTAGAGCAGACAAAAAGTCACTATTTGGCAAGCGGTCGTCCCATTTTTGACCCCGGCGGGCGCATTATCGGCGCGGTGGCTGTTTTGAAAGACATCAGCGAGATCCGGGAATTGGTGCAGTCGGTTACGGGCCAGATGCCAACCGCCTTTGAACGGATATTGCATGAAAGTACGGCCATGAAGCGGGCGGTTGCCATGGCCAAGACGATTGCCCGTGGGGATTCCACCGTATTGTTGCGGGGGGAAACGGGAACCGGCAAGGAAATGTTCGCCCGGGCGATCCATGAAGCTTCGCCGCGCGCCGCCCGGATGTTTGTGCCGATCAACTGTGCGGCGATTCCGGATCATTTGCTGGAAAGTGAATTGTTTGGTTATGAGGAAGGAGCTTTTTCCGGCGCGGCTAAAGGCGGTAAAAAAGGCCTGTTTGAATATGCCGCAGGCGGCACGGTCTTGCTGGACGAAGTGGCGGAACTTTCCAGTTCCCTCCAGGCAAAACTTCTACGGATTCTGCAGGATGGCAAGGTCCGTCGCGTGGGCGGAACCAAAGAAATCAATGTGAATGTGCGGTTGATGGCGGCGACGCATCGCAATCTGGAAGACCTGATGGTGCGGGGATTGTTTCGGGAAGACCTGTATTACCGGTTGAATGTCATTCCTCTGTTTTTGCCGCCATTACGCGAGCGGCCCGAGGATATTCCGCTATTAGTGGATTTGTTTCTGCGCCGGTTCGCCGCCCGGATGAAAAAACCTGTTCCCCTTGTAGGGGAAGTGGCGATGGCCAAGCTGATTCGGTATGCCTGGCCGGGCAATATCCGTGAATTGGAAAATGTCGTGGAACGTGCGGTAAATCTTGTGGACGGGCCAGTAATTTTGGCCAATCATGTCTTGGTGCAGGGTAGTGCAACTACAAATTCGGCGCCGATTTCTGACGCAGGATTTCCGCGGTTGGGAGAGGCGGTGGCGGAAACCGAACGGGAAGCACTGCTTCAGGCGATCCGTGTGCATCGTTCCTCGCGAAAGCTGGGAGCAGCGCTGGGAATTTCGCATACAGCGGCGTTGAAAAAGTTGAAAAAATATGGCATTGCTTTTCCTGTCGAGGGTTTCGAAAAATGAGGAAGATTCTTTGCCGCAAGGGAAAGTGATGGACAAGCTATCCGTTTTTTGCGACAACAAGAAGGATTTTTGCAAGTCATTTCGAATTAGTCCTATTAATACGATAATGCAAATTTCCGTCATACAATCGAATATAGCGGGATGATGGTTGCGGAAGAGCTCGCAGCAAATGGCGGCGCCGAAGGGGCAGGCTGACCTGGCAAACTCTCAGGCAAAAGAACTGCAACCGGACCAGACTCTGGAGAGAACGTCGCCGAAGGAGGCGGGCGTCACCGATGGGGAGCCGACAGGCTAATCTCTCAGGTAGGCAAGACAGAGACAGGAGAAAAATTGGTTTTTCCTGTCTCTTTTTTTATGGCTGAAATTTTTTGAGGAGGTGCAAGAACTTGACGGAACCCCGTAAGACTCCGCTCTATGAAAAACATGTCGGGGCAGGCGCCCGGGTCGTGGATTTCGCCGGCTGGTGGCTGCCGGTACAGTATGCAGGGATTCTGGAAGAACACCGGGCGGTTCGTGAACACGCCGGGATTTTTGATGTTTCCCATATGGGGGAAATTCGGGTAAAAGGTGCGGAAGCGTTTGCCTGTTTGCAGAAGATCCTGACCAATACATTGGACGGGATGAAGGATGGCAGTGTCCGGTATTCGCCCATGTGCTATCCGACGGGGGGAACGGTGGACGATGTACTGGTATATCGACTTTTTGCCGAGGAGTACTGGTTGGTTGTCAATGCTTCGAACAAGGATAAGGATTTGAACTGGATTACGGAAAATGCGGCGGGTTTTTCGGCAGTCATATCAGATGATTCCGATGAAACGGCGGAGGTGGCCCTGCAAGGGCCTGCAGCTGCCGGGATTCTGTCCGGTCTGGTTGGTCCGGAGATTGAACAGCTTGGTTACTATGAATTTGCGCCGAAGCTGTCGTTGGCCGGAGTGGAGGTTTTGATTTCCCGAACCGGTTATACAGGGGAAGATGGGTTCGAAATTTATTGCTCGTATCCCAACGCCGAATCCGTATGGGATGCAGTGTTGGCGGCCGGACGCCCTGCCGGACTTCAACCGACCGGGCTGGGATGCCGCGATACGCTGCGGTTTGAAGCGGCGATGCCACTATACGGACACGAGCTGTCCGCGGATATTTCCCCGCTGGAGGCGGGCTTATCCCGGTTTGTCTCCTTCGATAAGGGAGAGTTTTTTGGCAGGGAAATTTTGCTGGAACAAAAGGAACACGGCGTAAAACGAAAAATCGTTGGGTTTGAGATGCTGGAACGCGGCGTGGCTCGAGCGGGTTATCTGGTCTTGAAGAATGGAGAGCAGATTGGACATGTGACTTCCGGCAGTTTTGCGCCAACGTTGGGTAAAAATCTAGGAATGGCTTTGGTCGACGCCAATATCGGTCCCCTGGGAACAGAGATTTCCATTGAGATTCGCGAAAAACCGGTTCAGGCAGTAACTATCAGCAGACCATTTTATAAAAGGGGGAAATAATAATGCAATTTCCAACCAATCTTAAGTATTCCAAAGAACATGAATGGGTCCGGCTCGAAGGCAACAAAGCGGTGGTGGGAATTACAGATTTTGCGCAGTCCCAGCTGGGAGACGTTGTGTTTGTTGAATTGCCGACTGTAGGCGCTGCGGCTGTTGCCGGCAAACGGTTTTCGGTTGTCGAATCGGTAAAGGCGGTTTCGGACATTTTTGCTCCCGTTAACGGAACGGTGGTGGAAATCAATGAAACCCTCAACGATGCGCCGGAAAAGGTGAATCAGGATCCATACGGCCAGGGCTGGATTGCTGTCCTGGAGCTGACGGATGCCGCCGGATTAACCGAATTGATGGACAGCGAAGCTTACGCGGCGCAAGTTGCGAAGGGAGGCCACTAACGTGAATGCCTGGAGCTATCTTCCCCATACGGCGGAGGATCGGCGCGCCATGATTGAAAAAATCGGCGTCAATTCGGTCGAAGAATTGTTTGCCGACATTCCTTCCGCCGTCCGCATGAAGCGGCCGCTTAATCTGTCCGGCCCATTGTCGGAAATGGAACTGAAGGCGCATATGCAGGAATTGTCGCTTCAGGAGCGGGATTTTGAAGAGTCGCTTTATTTTCTTGGCGCCGGCGCCTATGATCATTATATTCCCAGCGTGGTAAAACATATGATGACCCGCTCGGAATTTTTGACCGCCTATACCCAATATCAACCGGAAATATCCCAGGGATACCTCCAAGTATTATGGGAGTATCAGAGCCTGATCTGTTTATTGACCGGGATGGAAATGGCGGTAACCTCGCTTTACGATGGGGCTACGGCGATGGCGGAAGCGGCATTGATGGCATGCGGCATTACCGGACGCAGGGAGATCCTGATTTCCAGCACCGTTCATCCGCATTGGCGCGAAGTATTGGCGACCTATATGCAAGATCGCGATATCGATGTCCGTGTGATTGAATACGCTGAGGGAGTCACTTCGTTAGCGGCAATCACCGAAAGGGTCAATGAAAAAACGGCGGCTGTCATTTGCCAGAACCCAAATTTCTTTGGCTGCGTCGAAAACTTGCGGGAAATGATTCGAGCCACGCAAACCCAGGGAGCGTTGTTCATTGCGGCCGTGAACCCCATATCTCTTGGGATGCTCGAAGCTCCGGGTGCTCTCGGCGCCGACATCGTCGTGGGGGAAGGGCAGACGCTGGGTTTGTCGTTGTCGTTTGGCGGCCCCTATATCGGCTTTTTAGCGACTCGGGACAAATGGCTGCGCCGTACGCCAGGACGCATCGTCGGCCAGACGGTCGACGCAGAAGGAACCCGGGGTTTTGTTCTGACGATTCAGGCTCGGGAACAGCATATTCGCCGGGACAAGGCGACTTCAAACGTTTGTTCGAACGAAGCGCTGTGTTCGCTGGCGGTTGCCGTCTATTTAACGGCCCTGGGCAAGCAAGGGTTGCCCGAAGTAGCGAATTTGTGCCTGCAAAAAGCTCACTTTGCCCAAACTACAATTTTAGGGATTCCCGGATTCGAACCGGTCTTTTCCCAGCCGTTCTTCAATGAATTTGTTGTCCGGTGTCCGCTGCCGCCGGCTGAAATCAACGGGGAATTGCGGGAAGCCGGAATCGTGGCGGGACTTGATCTGGGGAAATATTATCCGGAACTTGCCGGGTGCATGCTGACGGCGGTAACGGAAAAACGAACGCATGAAGAAATTGAACTATTGGCGGGAATGCTGAAGGAGGTGACGGCATGAGAAAGGCAGCCGACCTGATTTTTGAGCGAACCTGTCCTGGGCGGCGGGCGGTCGATTTGCCGATGTCGGATGTGCCGCCGGTAGCGGTCGATTCTTTGATTCCGCCGGATTTTTTGCGGCAGGAACCGGCTGCGTTGCCGGAAGTTAGCCAAATGGATCTGGTCCGCCACTTTACGGGATTGTCACAACGGACGTTTGGCGTGGATTCGGGCTTTTATCCGCTGGGCTCCTGTACCATGAAGTATAATCCCAAAATCAATGAAGATATCGCCGCCATGCCGGCGCTGAGCGGACTGCACCCGTTGGAAGATGTACGGGACACGCAGGGGGCATTGAAGCTGATGTTCGATCTGCAGGCCATGCTGGCGGAGATCGCCGGGATGGATGCGGTGACGTTGCAGCCGGTGGCCGGCGCACATGGCGAATTGACCGGGTTGAAACTGATTCGCGCCTATCATCGTCAGCGGGGTGATCAGCGCTCGCAGGTGATTGTACCGGACTCTGCCCATGGCACCAATCCGGCGTCGGTGACCGTCTGCGGGATGAATGTGGTGGAAATCAAGTCGCATCCTGATGGAGCCATTGATCTGGCTGCGCTAAAAGCGGCCGTAGGACCGGATACTGCGGCTTTGATGCTGACGAATCCCAGCACGTTGGGACTATTCGAAAAAAATATCTGTGAAGTGACGGAAATTGTCCATAATGCCGGCGGGCTCGTATATTATGACGGCGCTAATGCCAACGCGATAATGGGATTGACGCGGCCTGGCGACATGGGGTTTGATGTTGTGCATTTTAATTTGCACAAAACGTTCAGCACTCCGCATGGCGGCGGCGGTCCGGGGGCAGGGCCGGTTGGGGTGAAGAAAATTTTGGAACCATTCCTGCCCAAGCCGGTGGTGGTGCAAAAAGAAGATGGGACATACTGTTTTGACGAGCAACGTCCGTTGTCGATCGGTCGGATGCATTCTTTTTATGGAAATTTCGGCGTGCTTGTCCGGGCCTATGCCTATATCCTCACGATGGGGGCGGCGGGACTGCGGCAGGCGAGCGAAGATGCGGTGTTGAACGCCAACTATTGCCTGGCGCGGCTGCGGGATGTCTATGATGCGCCATTCGACAGGCATTGCATGCATGAATGTGTTCTAACTTCGAAAAAACAAAATCCGCAGGGAATCCGGACTTTGGATATTGCCAAGCGCCTACTGGATTACGGAGTCCATCCACCCACGATTTATTTCCCGTTGATTGTGGAAGAAGCGTTGATGATCGAGCCGACGGAAACGGAAAGCCGGGAGACGCTGGATTCCTTTGTCTCGATCATGCGGCGGATTGCGGAAGAAGCAGCTCTTGCGCCAGAACTGATCCGCCAGGCGCCATCAACAACCGTTGTCGGCCGTCTGGATGAGGCGACGGCGGCCCGAAAACCGAATTTGCGATGGAAACCTGCGTAGATGCCGACAAATGGAATGTGTTCCAAGGGAGCCGCCGAATGGCGGCTCCTGATCGATGATGCCGCCGATGCCGCCTGGAATATGGCGGCGGATGAAGCAATGCTGCAGTTGCATGCGTCGGGAAAAATTCCGCCCTCGCTACGCTTTTATTCCTGGCAACCTCTTGCGCTTAGTCTGGGCTATTTTCAACAGGCGCGGCGGGAAGTTGACTTCGAAGAATGCGAAAAACGGGGGATTCGTGTTGTTCGGCGCCTAAGCGGCGGACGGACGGTGCTGCACGATAGGGAAGTCACCTACAGCCTGGTCGTGAAGGAAAGCGAATCATACATTCCTGAAGGGTTAACCGCTTCCTATCTCTTTTTTAGCCGCGGTATCGCCGCCGGCTTGACGAGTTTGGGAGTTGAGCCCAACTTGCACTTTCCCCGGCCCACTGCAGGAAATTCTTCCGCTGTTCCATTCCGTTCAGCAGCCTGCTTTGATGCACCGTCGCATTATGAATTAACGGTCGGCGAACGAAAAATTGTCGGCAGCGCGCAAACGCGACGCGATGGAGTACTATTGCAACACGGTTCAATTCTACTGGATTTTGACCCGGAATCATTGGTTGATATTTTTGCTATTACTGCGGCAGAGGGGCGGCGCAAGCTGTTGGAGGAGCTTTCCCGACGGGCGGCAGGATTGAACGCTGTAGCCGGGAAACAGTTTGCGTTTATGGAAGTCGCAACAGCGGTGGCATCTGGGATTTCGGCGCAATGCGGGTTGCATCTGAAACGATCGCAACGGGACTTGCCGGAACTGGAACTCGTGCAGGAACTGGTGCAAAAGTATCGTTCGAAAGAGTGGACTCTCCGGCGATAAGAAAATGGGAGCGTTGATTCGGCGTCCAAATATCGCTTTCATTTGACAAGAACCGCTCTTGTCGTGTATAATTCTGCTGGTAAGAAAGAGTTAAACCCCCCGAAGGCTGATGTGGAGGGAGGGAGAACAATTGTCGGAAGTCTATGTCGGAAAAAATGAAACACTGGATAGCGCACTGCGTCGGTTCAAACGCTCCTGTCAGAAATCCGGGGTATTGGCTGATGTTCGCAAACACGAACACTATGACAAACCGAGCGTGAAGAAGAAGAAGAAGTCTGAAGCGGCACGCAAACGGAAGTTCAAGTGATTCGGAGGAACCAGCGATGACACTTAGGGATCGGTTGACGGAAGATATGAAGCAGGCGATGAAAGATAAGGAAGCAGGCAAATTGAAATTGTCTGTTGTCCGTATGGTTCGCTCGGCTGCCAAATATATTGAAATCGACCGCCATAAGGAACTGGATGACAACGAGTTGCTCGAAGTAGTCGCCAAGGAAGTCAAAATGCGGAAAGATTCCCTGGAAGAATTTCGCAAGGCGAATCGCCCGGATTTGTTGGCGGCATTGGAACAGGAAATCGCAATTTTGATGGAATATCTGCCAGAGCAGATGACGGAGGCGGAAGTCCGGAGATTAGTGACTCAGGCAGTTACGGATGCTCAGGCTTCCAGCCCGAAAGACATGGGCAAAGTAATGGCTTTGTTGATGCCGAAGGTCAAAGGCCGGGCGGATGGTAAACTGGTCAATTCTCTCGTCAAGGAATTGCTGAGCTAAATTACCGGAGAGTTTCTTGCAAGAAAAACCAGCGTTTTTAAGCGCTGGTTTTTTCATTTTGTTATGAGGTGTAGAGTAAAAGGAATGTCAACACTTGCGGCGAATACTAATTTGACAAGGTATAACTTTTAGGAGTGGAAAAATGATCAGATTATCGCTGGCAAGAACTCTGATCGCCTTCATATTGCTTATGGCATCGTTTGTTTTATGGACGGCGGAGGCTGGTGCGGCGGAAAACGCACCAGTGGTAGTAGTGTCCATTCGCGGTGAGATTGATGCCGGACAGACGGCTTTGGTATTTAAAGCCTTGGGGGAAGCAGCCGAGAAGAAAGCGGGCGCCCTTTTGCTGGAGATTGAAACTTTTGGCGGCCAAGTCGATGCGGCGGTAAAAATCCGTGACATGATCAGCGATTCAAAATTGCGGACGATTTGTTATGTTAAGAATCGGGCTTGGTCAGCGGGAGCACTGATCGCCATTTCCCACCAGCATATCGCCATGGCGCCGGGCGGCACGATTGGCGCCGCCGAACCGATACCCACCACGGAGAAAACTGTGGCAGCCGTAAGGGCCGAGTTTGCCGCAACCGCGACAAAAATGGGCCGCAATCCCAAGGTGGCGGAAGCAATGGTCGACAAATCCCTTGGCTTTGGGAAATATGCGCCGGCGGGCAAGATCCTTTCGCTCACGGATGCGCAAGCGGTGGAAGTTGGATATGCAGATATTGTTGCAGCGGATAGAACTGCTGTTTTGACCCATTATGGCCTGAAAGACGCACCGGTCATTGAGGTTCAGAGCGGTTGGCCGGAACGGATCGCCGGTTGGTTATCGGATCCGATCGTAAAGTCGGCGCTGATCGGGATTATCTTTTTGGCGGTGATGACCGAGGTCAAGACGGCTGGTACCGGCGTAGCGGCGTTATTTGGCCTGGCGGCTACGGCATTGTTTTTTGGCGCCCAATGGATGACGGGGGTGGCGAGCTGGCTGGAAGTGCTACTGTTTCTCGTCGGCCTGATTTTGCTGGCAGTGGAATTGATTGTGCCGGGATTCGGCGTGTTTGGCATTTCCGGCATTGCCTGCATTTTGTTCAGCCTGTTCATGACTCTGGGCGGTGGTATTGGCGCTTTGAATATCATGGCTGGCGGCACGGTCGCCGCCACGGTCGGATTTCTGATTCTGCTTCGGTACCTTCCTTCGTCAAAACTCTGGAACCGGTTGGTATTGAAGGACGCATTGAAGACCGATCGCGGCTATACTTCCAGTGATGATCTGAGCCGCCTGATCGCTCGGGAAGGGCTGGTGCTGACCTTGTTGCATCCGGCCGGAACGGTGGAGATTGACGGACAGATTTTTGATGTCGTTTCCGAGGGGAGATTTGTTGAACCGGGAGCTAAAGTCAGGGTGATCAGTGTAAACGGGAACCGGATTGTCGTAAGGGCTATGGAAGATTTAAACGAAACGGGCAAGGAGGAATGATGGCGTGATTGCAACATTGATGGGTAGCCTATTTATTTTGGTGGTATTTTTCATCGTAGTGGCTTTGTTTCTGCATTTTGTGCCGATTGGACTCTGGATTTCGGCAATGGCCGCTGGCTCCAGCGTAGGAATATTCACATTGGTCGGCATGCGCTTGCGCCGTGTGCCACCGGCTCAAATCGTGTTGCCGCTGATTAAGGCCAATAAGGCGGGGCTTGATGTCAATGTCAACCAATTGGAGGCCCACTATTTGGCTGGCGGCAACGTCGACAGGGTAATCGATTCGATGATAGCCGCCGCCCGGGCGCAGATTCCCTTGTCGCTGGAACGATCCTGCGCCATTGACCTGGCAGGGCGCAATGTGTTGGAAGCCGTGCAGATGAGCGTCAATCCGCGCGTTATTGAAACTCCGGTGGTTTCGGCCGTGGCGAAAAACGGGATTGAATTGAAGGTGAAAGCACGGGTTACTGTGCGAACAAATATTGACCGTCTGGTGGGCGGCGCCGGCGAAGCGACCATTATTGCGCGGGTGGGGGAAGGCATCGTTACCAGCGTTGGTTCGGCAACCGACCATAAAGACGTTCTGGAGAACCCTGATCATATCTCCCGTACGGTTCTGTCAAAGGGATTGGACGCCGGTACGGCTTTTGAGATTTTGTCGATTGATATCGCGGATGTCGATGTGGGCCGCAATATCGGAGCGCAATTGATGACAGACCAGGCCGAAGCGGAAAAAAGGGTTGCCCAGGCCAAGGCGGAAGAGCGTCGGGCTATGGCTGTGGCCCATGAACAGGAAATGCGGGCACGAACGCAGGAAATGCAGGCCAAAGTGGTGGAGGCGCAGGCGGAGGTTCCGCAGGCATTGGCTGTAGCTTTACGGGAAGGGAAACTGGGGGTTATGGATTATTACACCATGCATAATGTCATGGCCGACACCAGTATGCGCGAGAATATTGCCAAAGGCGGCGCAATGCCGATCAAACCCGACGAAACGAAACGGTAGGGATGGATTATGGACATCGGGTTATTTATCGTAATCATGATTGTCATGTATGTGGTCCCGGAAATCATGAAGCGGTTTAAACAAAAAAAACCATATCAATATCCGGAATTTCCGTCCCCTGTGCCGACCAACGGGCAAGACGCCGCAGGAATGCCGGGGGAACTTTCCCACGGGATGCGGCCACCTCCATTACCGGTCATAGATGGGGAAGGAACGCCGGGTGATGAGGGAGATCCGACTTGGCGGATGAATACTGATGATTCCGGGTTGACGAAAATCTTGCCGGCAGAGCCAGCTTTGGATAAGAGGTGGGAGCTCTGCGGGGTTGCACAAGGTTTTGTATGGGCGGAAATCATTGCTCCGCCGGTTTCTTTACGGCCCATCCGACATCGAATAAGGGGGCTTTGACATGGAAGATTGCCGACGCGGCGAAGGAACGGAATGTGACATTTTCGAAGAAAAAGTCCGGACAGTGCTGGCGATGAAAACAATCGCAATCGTCGGAATGTCGCCGCAGGAAGATCGACCGAGCTTTCGAGTGGGAAAATACCTGCTGGAGCACGGGTATGATGTGATTCCGGTGCGACCGGGCGGCGGTGAAATCTTGGGGCGTTCCGTCGCTGCCTCTTTGCATGAAATCGGTCGACCGGTCGATATCGTGGATGTATTTCGACGTTCCGAGGACTGTGAACCGATTGCCAGGGATGCCGTCGCCATTGGCGCTAAAGTACTCTGGCTTCAGGAAGAGGTTGAGAGTTCTGTTGCCGAAAAAATTGCAACGGATGCGGGATTATTGTTTGTCATGGATACCTGCATCAAAAAAATGCATACCAAGTACATTGGCGAATGAATCAGATCAACGTTGAATTGTACAACGTATTCGTCAGGTTAGGCAGGGAAATCTGATATGGGATTTTGGAATCAACTGGATTCTTTTTTCAGTGAATCGACGGCAGCGAAAGATCATTCGCCGGGACGGAAGATTGGCTTATTTTTGTTGTTTTTCATTTTGAATACAGTGATATTGTCCATGGATGTTTTACCGGACTACTTTTCGCTTTCCGTCGGGCAGGTGAGCGATCGGGATGTTATTGCGCCCCGAACCGTATCGTTTGTTGACGAACCCCGGACGAAAAAGCTGGAAGCCGAAGTGTTGGCAGGGGTGGCGAATGTCTACGATCTGGATACCGCTGCGGCAGTGACGGCAGAGGACGAAGTCGGTCGAATTTTTCGGGCGGTTCGGACCGTACAGGCGGATAAGTCACTCAAGACGCCTGAAGAAAAAGCGGATAAGCTGAAAGGCCTCATGACGGGAATTATGCCAGAAAAGACCATTCGGCTGTTACCGTTGTTAGGGCAGGCTGAACTGGATCAGATCGAAGAGCATGCCCGGAATATTTTGCGAAAGTATCTTTATCGCGGAATTCGCGATGAAGAATTGGAAAACATTCGTCGCCAGGCGACAATCGACATTGATAAATTGGGGTTTGGCGAGACGGGCGTGCAGGTTCTCGTAGATGTTATTCAACCCCATCTGCGGCCAAACTTTGTGCTCAATCACCGGGAAACCGAGTTGCGACGCCAGGCGGCGCTCCGTAAAATGGAACCTATCCGGATTACTGTGAAGAATGGACAGATTGTCGTTCGCCGGGGCGATGTGGTAACGGACGAACAGGTCCAAATGATGATGGAACTCGGCTTACACCGGACAGATACTGGCATAGTGCGTGTGTTGGGCTTGGCGCTGTATGTCCTGCTGATCATGGGGGCGTTGCTGCTATCGCTGCAGCGATTTTTCCCGGCTGTTTTCGCCGATGATCGCCGACTGCTGCTGATTGGTTTGGTTATAATTTTGACGTTGACCATTGGCAGGATTGGACACTTGTATTCGGATTTTGCATCTCCCATTGCGGTAGGTCCCCTTTTGACCGCTATTTTGATCAATCCAACCGCAGCGATGATGCTATCAACGATAACAGCATTGTTCTTCGGCATTATTACCGAACAAAATTTGCGGGTGTTTTCCGTTGTATTGTTAGGTAGTTTCGCGGGTGTTTTCTGCCTGGCCAAAAGCGGGCGCCAATACAGCTTGGTAAGGGCGGGGTTACTGGTTGCGCTGGCGAACGTTGCGACGATTGTTACAACCGGGTTGATTGAAGAAATCGGCTATCGGCAAATCCTTTCAGATTCATTGTTGGGAGCCGTTGGCGGGGTTGGATCGGCGATTTTGGCCATTGGCTTGTTGCCGTATCTTGAGCAGGCGTTTCGGATCACCACTTCTGAAAAACTGCTGAATCTGGCGCGCCCGAATCATCCCTTGCTGCAACGTTTGTTGCTGGAGGCGCCCGGAACCTATTATCACAGTATTTTGGTTGGAAATTTGGCGGAAACCGCGGCGGATCAGATTGGCGCCGATCCGGTTTTATCGCGTGTCGGGGCATATTATCATGATGTCGGCAAGATCCAGCGTCCCTATTTCTTCGTGGAAAACCAGGTGAACATTGACAATCCTCACGCGAAGCTGTCGCCAAGTCTTTCCACGATGATTATCACCTCACACATCCGGGATGGTCTGGAATTTTGCCGGGAGTATAAACTGCCGGAAGTCATCGCGGACATCGTCGGTCAGCATCACGGAACCTCGCTGGTTTCCTATTTTTATAAACAGGCGGCGGAAGGTGAGCATGGCGAGTGCATTATTGAGGAAGATTTTCGCTATGAGGGGCCGAAGCCACAGACACGGGAAGCTGCGCTGATCATGCTGGCGGACGGCTGCGAAGCGGCAGTCCGGGCTATCGGCAAACCCAATGTGACCCGGATCGAAAACACAGTTCGAAGGATTATCAATGAACGTCTCCGGGATGGGCAACTGAACGAGTGTGATTTGACATTGCGGGACTTGAACATTATTGGCGACATCTTTATCCGGGTGCTTTGCAGCACTTGTCATTCGCGGGTTGAATATCCGGCGGATGCGATTCGGGACTTGGAAAGGAGGCGTTCACGCAATGCAAATGGAAATAAATCTGGATCCGGAAAATCTCTCGTTGCCGTTGAAAACAGTGGAAACTGTGCGGACAGTACTGCAAAAAGCGGCGGAACTGCTGGAGTTGGCGGATGAAACGGAAATAAGCGTATTGTTGGTGGATAATGCGACAATTCAGGAGTTGAACCGAGATTACCGGGAGAAGGATGTCCCAACCGATGTCTTGTCATTTCCTTTGGAAGAGGAGCTGGCGGGAGAAGTCGAACCAGAAATCATCGGCGGACCAGCCGCGCGAATGTTGGGCGACATTGTGATTTCAGTAGAAAAAGCCGTGACGCAGGCGGCGGAATATGGCCATTCTGTGGAACGCGAGTTGGCATTTTTGCTTGTTCACGGACTTTTACATCTATTGGGACATGATCATGATAAAGACGAGGCCGCAAAAAAACTGATGCGATCAGAAGAAAAACGAATTTTGACTGCGCTAGGGATCTCGCGATGAACGCACAAATCCCCCATTCGGAGTTGCTGACGGAAGCGATGATTGTTCGAAATCGCGCCTATACTCCCTATTCGCGATTCGCCGTCGGTGCGGCGGTAGAGGGGGAAAGCGGCCGGATATATGGTGGTTGCAATGTGGAAAACGCCTCTTATGGGTTGACGATTTGTGCAGAACGGGCTGCTGTTTTCCAAGCAATATCCGCTGGTGAAACAAAATTGATCCGACTGTTGGTCGTCGCCGATACGCCGGAACCGGTATTTCCTTGCGGAGCTTGTCGCCAAGTCATGCGGGAATTCGACATTCGGGAAATCATCTTGTGCAATTTGGCGGGAGAATGTAGACGCATGACTTTGTCCGAGTTATTGCCGTATGGCTTTGGACCGGAGCATATGAAGGGAGCCATTGGGCATGAATGAGTCTGTTAAACAGTTCAAATCAGGATTTGTGGCAGTCATTGGGCGGCCTAACGTGGGTAAGTCGACTTTGCTGAATCAACTGGTCGGCCAAAAAATCGCGATTGTTTCGGACACACCGCAGACGACGCGTAACCGCATCCTGGGTATTTTGACGCAACCGGATGCCCAGATCCTGTTTTTGGATACTCCCGGTATTCACAAGCCGCAGCACAAATTGGGCGAGTATATGGTGAAAAGCGCCAAAGGCGCCTTGAAAGAGGTGGACCTGATCCTGTTCGTGTCCGATGTGACGGAATCGATCGGGCCGGGGGAGCATTATATTCTGGAAATGTTGAAGGAAGAAGTGACGCCGGTCGTATTGGTGCTGAACAAGATTGATTTGTTACCCAAAGAGCAATTATTGCCGGTTATCACAAAGTACGCCGCTTTTAGGGAGTTTGCGGCGGTAGTTCCCTTGTCGGCGCTGACCGGCGACAACACGGAACGACTGATGTCCGTTATCAAAGAAGCGCTGCCGGAAGGTCCCCAGTATTATCCGGAAGATGAAGTGACCGACCAACCGGAGCGGGTGGTTGCCGCCGAACTCATCCGGGAAAAGATCTTTCGATTGACCCGGGATGAGATTCCCCATTCATCGGTAGTGGAAGTGGAAGAAATGAAAACTCGTCCGAATGGCGACGTTTTTTTGCGGGCAACCATCTATGTGGAAAGGGATTCGCAAAAGGGCATTGTGATCGGAGCAGGTGGATCTATGTTAAAAGAGATTGGCCGGCAAGCCCGAATCGAAATGGAAAATATCTTTGGCTCGCGGTTTTTCGTTGATCTCTGGGTGAAGGTGAAAAAGGACTGGCGGAACAAGGACGGCAGCTTGCGGATGTTTGGCTATGACGACCGGAATAATGGCTGAGTAGCGCAAATATGAGAAGAGATTGTTTATGAGCAAGCTTTCCAAGTATTTTTTGAATGGGGTTATTGTTTTAATCCCGATTGCCATCACGTCATTTGTTGTGTCCCAAGTCTTCGTTTTTACGGAATGGCTGGTTGGCCGTTTTTTGCCAGCTCCTTTGCGATTTCCGGGCATGGCGCTGTTGGTGATGTTGGGGTCCATCACCCTGATCGGACTTTTGTCGACGCACTGGGCGCTCAAATGGTTGCTGACCTGGGCGGAAAAAACATTAAATCTTCTTCCCGGCATAAAATTCATTTATAACAGCGTGAAGCAGCTTTCCTCGGCCATGCTGGAGTCGAAGAGTCTGTTGAAAAATCCGGTATTGGTTCAATTTCCGTACCCGGGAAGTTGGGTTCTGGGATTCCTCACATCAGACTTGAGCGAGGAAATCGCGGTACAATTGCCGGGAGAACATGTTTGTGTCTTCGTTCCAATGAGTCTGAATATGACAGCAGGTTATAATATCCTCGTGCCGGTGGAAGCGGTCCGGCCACTTGACGTAACCAGCGAAAGCGCGTTACAGTATGTTTTGACGGCAGGCAGCATAATGCCTAAAAATCCGTCGTGAATAAAAAAGAGGTGATTGGCCATAGACGGTCCTGCTCATAGTATCTCTGCACTGGTTGCGGCAATCGGATTGTTAGGGATTAATGGTTTTTTTGTGTTGGCTGAGTTTGCTCTGGTAAGGATCCGGAAAACACGGCTGGAGGAATTGGCGCAGCGAGGAGATAATCGTGCTTCTCTTGCGCTTAAAATGGTGGCTCGCCTGGATTCTTATCTGAGTGCGGTGCAACTGGGCGTCACTTTAGCCTCGTTGGGTCTTGGCTGGCTGGGCGAACCCGCGGTCGCCGCCTTTATTGAACCACTGGTATTCCAGTATTTTCCGGGATCCGTTATTTTATTGCGATCGGTGTCCCTGTTTCTCAGCTTTTCAGTGGTAACGTTTGTAACAGTGGTGTTGGGCGAACTCATTCCCAAAAATATTGCCATGCAAAAAACGGAAACGATGTTGTTGTGGTCGGTTTGGCCGTTATATATTTTTCACCAACTGGGGTGGCCGGTAATCACTCTTTTTGACCGGACGGCCCGCGTTTTGCTGAACCTTATGGGAATTGAGCCCGCGAAAGACGCAGACATGGCCCATTCGGAAGAAGAGCTGCGGATGATTGTCAGCGCTAGCCGGCGGGGCGGCGTATTGGACCAAATGGAAAGCGAACTGATTGATAACGTGTTTGACTTTGCGGATCGGATGGCGCGAGAAATCATGATCCCACGGCGGGACATGGTGTGCCTGTTCGCGGATGATCCCTATGAGGAAAATTTGCGGGTGGTGATGGAGACCGCACATACCCGGTATCCCCTGTGCCGCGAAGACAAGGATCACGTGCTGGGAATGGTGCATATTCGTGACTTGATGAATTATAACGGAACTCGGCATGAGAATCCGGATTTGTCATCGGTGATGCGGGAGGTGCTGATGGTCCCGGAAGGGATGTCCGTTGCCAAGCTGCTGCAGTTGATGCGACATAAGCGGATTCATCTGGCGGTGGTTGTCGACGAATATGGCGGAACGGCAGGATTAGTGGCGCTCGAAGATGTCATTGAAGAAATTGTCGGCAATATTCAGGATGAGCATGATAAACCGGTCGATCCGGAAATTCAGCGGATGCCGGATGGTTCCTTCCAGTTTGACGGTGGTGTGTTGCTGGACGAGGTATTGAAGTTACTCAATATCCGTCTGGATGAACATGAGGAAGATACTGTCGGGGGATATATTTTTGGTTTATTGGGTCGGCAGCCTGCGAAAGGGGATTTGGTGGAGATCGGCGATTATCGGTTCAAAGTTTTAAAAACCGACGGATTTCGCATTCTGAGGGTCTTGGCCACGCCGATGGAGCCGCCGGCGCAACCGCCTGACCCTGATTTTGGGAGCATTCTCTCTTGACGCAACAGCAATATGTAACGGAAGCCGTGGTCTTATCGGTGAGGGATTTGGGTGAGGCCGACCGATTGGCTGTATTGTTTTCCCGCGAGCTTGGAAAAATTTCCGCTGCGGCGTACGGCGCCAGAAGGCCGCGCAGCCGGTTTGCTGGCACCGTGCAAAGTTTCGCGCAAGTATCGCTTTCACTCATCCCCGGCCGAACTTTGGATACGATCGGGCAGTGCGAAGTAAAAAGAAGCTTCCGGGAATTGCGGGAAGATTTTCAACGCATGACCTATGCGGCATTTCTGACGGAACTGGTTTCGGAATTATGGCCCGACCGGTCTCCCGAACCTTCCGCCTATGACGTGTTATTGGGAGCTCTTTCATTGCTTTCAGAGAGAAATCCTCGTTTGGTTTCGCTTGCCGGCGCCTGGCAATTATTGGCGTTGGCTGGATTCCATCCGGAGTATGAGCGTTGCGTGGCCTGTGGGCAAGTGCTGACTTTGCCGGCGTTTTTTGACTCCTGCGCGGGCGGCGGGGTTTGTCCGAACTGCGAACATGCGGGCTTGCAACCGCTGGATGATGCGGTTTGCGGTTTCATTGACCGCCTGTTGAATGTCAACTGGCAACAGCCGCCGCAGTTCAAAGTGACGGGAGCCGCCCTACTGCAGGCGGAAAAGATTTTGATTGAATTCATTGCCCATCGGATCGAACGCCCCCTGAAGTCGATCCGATTTATACAGATGATGAAGGGAACGGAACGTCTGGAGGAAAAATAATGGCAGCCAGCTTGATGACGATCAACTTGGAAGAAGGAATGCCGACGGTGGCGCAAGCGCAAACCCGTCTTATCGGCGAATTGGGACGGTCTCGGGCAGCTGGAGCCAAAGCAGTGAAACTGATTCATGGATATGGGTCCACGGGAGTTGGCGGCAAACTGCGAATCGGTGTTCGGCAGTTTTTGAGCGTAAAAAAACGCCAAAACAAAATTAAAGCATTTGTTTCCGGCGAAGAATGGGATATTTTTCATGAAGAGTCCCGAAAATTATTGGAAAGCTGTCCCGACTTGGCCAAAGACCGTGATTTGGGACGGGGAAATCCGGGCATTACTCTGGTTTTGTTGTAATCTTCTCCGATAAGTCCAAGCAACTATGCCAAAAATACTAGTAGGGTATGTGAGGGATAACCCATTGGCAAGAATACTGATTGTGGATGATTCTGCGACAATCCGGCGTTTGCTGCAGGATATGCTGGTTTCTGCCGGTCACCAGGTCGTCGGGGAGGCGGATACCGGCGTGAAAGCTTATACGGAATATGTCCGCCTCAAGCCGGATGTTGTGACAATGGACTTGGGAATGCCGACGATGAATGGGTTGGCCGCCATGTCAAAAATATTGGCGCCGTTTCCGGAAGCACGATTCTTAGTTATCAGCGCCATGGAACAACGAAAGGTGATCGAGGAAGCGCTGGAACGAGGGGCACGCGGTTTTTTGCTGAAACCGTTTACTGCGGCCCAGGTGTGTGAAGCGGTTGTTTCCATCATGAAACAGCCTTTCAGTACCGCCGAGTTTCGGGAAAAAGCGCGACGCTACCGGCGAAGCCAAAAAACCGATTCCCAGACTGACACGACGATAGCGGAAGTGGTTTCTCCCTATAATGTTGAAAAGCTTTCGGATGGATCCATCCGGATAGAAATCAATCCGGATTTTTCGTTGGGGAGTTGTGCGGCACTGGCGCTGGAAACAAAATATGAATGCCAGGGACAGTGCTCTGGCGTGAAATTCGATTTCGGCGGTGCCGCCCGATTGGACGGGAAAGCATTATCCGCCCTCAACCGGTTGATGTATGAGTTGCACCAAACTTGCGGCGGGGTCACGGCGTTGGTTCCCAACGATAAATTGGCGCGGCAAATTCAGGATAATCAGGAAGCGGACGGGCAATTGTCGTTTCTCGCGTTGCTCGTAGAGGAAGCCCGTAAAATCTAAACAAGTTTCCAGTCATCAATGGTGAGGAACTTGAACCATAAAAACCGTTGCAGGGAAATCGTGAAGTTCCCCGGAATAAAAAGCGACTTAGGCATATAGATTTCAATGCCGTTGATGGTCAGATGGTTATAGCGGTCGAGATCTTTGGGAGAGGGAGCGCCCAATCGCACGGATGGGCCAATGTTGATCCGGCATCAACCAAGGCGTGAATCGCGGGTTTCCATGAGTTGAAGCGCATCGCCGTTTTCAGTTATGTGTTTTTGGGCGGCGGCTGTAATTCGGATTTCTAATTGAGCCATACTGAAGCCTCCTTGTGGCAAAATATTCTTTGTTGCTATTGTACATCGAAATGGTCGGTGGCAACAATGCCTTGCCCCCAAAATACGTCGAGGAGGCTTGCATTTTTTTTGTGTTTTCGATATGATAGTTGCAGTTACGGTGATGCGGGAAAGAGTAATCTGCCATTTGGACAGACAGCGAGCCGATGAGGGTGGAAGTTCGGCGTTTGACGGATGAAAGGCCTTCCCAAACCGCGAGAGGAAAAATCCGTTTACGGATTGAGTAAAACTCGCCATACAAGCAAGGCGGACTCTGTTAAGAGTCAAGCAGGGTGGAACCGCGGGAACTGTCCCGTCCCTGCAACGAATAGTCGTTGCAGGGACGGGTTTTTGCTTTTCTGGGGCACGATTGAATTTGTAGCAATAATTTAAGGAGGAAAAAGGCATGACATTTCAGGAAATTATTCTGACGCTGCAAAAGTTTTGGTCCGGCCAAAACTGTATCATCCAGCAGCCATACGACGTGGAGAAAGGCGCTGGTACGATGAATCCGGCAACTTTTCTGCGGGCGCTGGGACCGGAGCCGTGGAACGTGGCCTATGTCGAACCCTCGCGCCGTCCGGCGGATGGCCGCTATGGCGACAATCCCAACCGTCTGTTTCAGCACCATCAGTATCAGGTGGTCATGAAACCGTCGCCATTGAATATTCAGGAACTGTATCTGGAAAGTCTGGCGCAATTGGGAATTAAAGCCGCGGAGCATGACATCCGGTTTGTTGAAGACAACTGGGAATCGCCGACCTTGGGCGCCTGGGGATTGGGTTGGGAAGTCTGGCTGGATGGAATGGAGATCACTCAATTTACGTATTTCCAACAAGTGGGCAGTATTGACGTGAAGCCGGTTGCCGTCGAGATTACGTATGGTCTGGAACGGTTGTCCATGTATATTCAGGGGAAAGAAAACGTGTTTGATATTGAATGGGTCAATGGCATTACCTATGGTGACGTGTTCCATCGCAATGAAGTCGAACAGTCATACTACAATTTTGAAATTGCCGATACCGAGATGCTGTTCCGCCTGTTTGACATGTACGAAAAAGAAGCGGTCCGGGTTGTTGACCTGGGCTATGTTCTGCCGGCTTACGATTATGTTCTGAAATGCAGCCACACTTTCAATCTGCTGAATTCCCGGGGAGCTATCAGCGTCAGCGAACGCACGGCGTTTATCGGCAGGGTGCGAAATTTGGCCCGTCTTTGCGCGCAAGGATATTTGGCGCAACGTGAAAAATTGGGATATCCTCTTCTGAAGGGGGCGAAATAAGATGGCAAAAGATTTGTTATTTGAGATTGGCACGGAAGAGATTCCGGCACGGTTCATGCCTGGCGCATTGGCGCAATTTGCTGATTTGGCCCGAAAGGCGCTGGCGGATCGACGAATCGCCTATGGAACATTGAAAACGCTGGGGACCCCTCGGCGCTTGGCCCTGATCATTACGGATGTCGCTGAGGGACAGGCGGACCAAAAGACGAAGAAAAAAGGGCCGTCATTGAAACTTGCGTATGATGCGGCGGGAAAGCCCAGCAAGGCAGTGGAAGGGTTCGCGCGTGGCGCGGGAGTCGCTGTTGCGGATTTGATCAATGAAGAAGGATATGTTTATGCGGTAATTCACGATGAGGGCAAGCCAGTGGCGGGATTGCTGCCGGATTTATTGCTTGGGCTGGCGGAATCGTTGACTTTCCCCAAAAATATGCGTTGGGGCGATCGCGACCTGAAGTTTGTTCGGCCGATTCATTGGCTGGTTGCTTTGTTTGGCGAGGATATCATTTCTTTGGAGATGGCGGGGATTCAGTCCGGTCGTATCAGCCGGGGGCACCGGGTGCTGGGAGCGAGCGCCGTGGGTATTCCGACAGCAGCGGATTACATCTCACAGATGCGGGCCAATTTTGTCATCGTGGATCAAGAAGAACGCCGCGCGTTAATTCGCGGGCAGGTGGAAGCACTGGCAGTGGCTCAGGGTGGAACGGCAACCATCGACGCTGAACTATTGGAAGAAGTGTTGTTTTTGGTTGAATATCCGACAGCGCTGTGTGGGAGTTTTGAAGAGAAGTATCTTGACTTGCCGGCGGATGCCATTATTACGCCGATGCGCGAACACCAACGTTATTTCCCGGTATTCAGCGCGGATGGAAAGCTGTACCCGGTGTTTATTACCGTGCGAAATGGCGGAACGGAGTTTATCGATAATGTTCGGCACGGCAATGAAAGAGTGCTGCGGGCCCGGTTGGCTGATGCCCGGTTCTTTTATGATGAGGACCGCAAGACGCCATTGGGCGATCGCGTGGAAAAACTGAAGACGATCGTATTCCAGGAAGGGCTTGGCACCATGTATGACAAAGCGCAGCGCCTCAAGAGATTGTCGGCGGTAATCGCCGGGCAAATGGGCGCGGTCGCTCAAGATCTGCCGATGGTGGAACGCGCGGCTGAATTGGCGAAAGCTGATTTGGTGACAGGAATGGTCTGCGAGTTCACGGAATTGCAGGGGGTTATGGGTGAGGAATATGCCCGCCTATCCGGCGAATCCCCTTCAGTGGCCAAAGCAATTTTTGAACATTACCTGCCACGGTTTGCCGGTGACATTTTGCCTGCGACAGTTTCCGGACGGGCTGTTGCCATTGCCGACAAACTGGATAATATCGTTACCACTTTCAGCCGGGGACTTATACCCACCGGTTCCCAGGATCCATACGCCTTGCGTCGGCAAGCCCTCGGGGTAGTGAACATTCTGATCGATGGGAAGATATCCTTGTCACTGACGGCAATGGCGCAAAAAGCCATGGAGTTGACTGGATTGATTGATTCCAACAAACAGCAGCAAGTGTTGGATAGCTTTAAGGATTTTTTCCGTCTGCGTTTAAAAAACGTGTTGGGAGATGCCGGTGTTCGGTATGATGTTATCGAAGCCTTACTGGCGACGGACACGGATGACATTTATGACTCCTGGCTGCGGGCGAAGGCGATGGCTTCCCCGGAAGGAATTGCCGCGATGGAACGGGCGGTCGAAGCTTTCACACGCGCCTCCAATCTTGCCGGTAAGACGGAATGTGATACTATCGATGAATCGTTATTTGAGACCGCTGCGGAAACAGATCTGCACCTGGCCATCCAGACCGCTGAAAAAAAGATTGCCGGTGCATTGAAATCCCGGGCGTATCTGGAGACATTACAGATTGTTGCCGAACTGGCAGCGCCGATTGATGCTTTTTTTGCCGCAGTGATGGTTATGGTCGAGGATGCCAGGGTACGGGATAATCGGTTGGCGTTGCTGCGCAGCATTAGTTCTCTCACGCGGACAATCGCCGACTTCAGCAAAATTGTGCCGCAATAGGCGGTTCGATAGTTTTCCTGGACAGGGCTTGAATTCAATAGCATAAGTACATCTTTTGACCGGAGTCGAGCGTTTCAACTCCGGTCTTTTTTTGCCGCACGTTGAAGCGTGAAAAAAGTATGTGAAATAAATAATTAAAATATTTGCCAATATAGCATATGCTATATTGGCAAATATTCGTATATATGATAACATTAAAATCGACAATAAATTAGGAGGCGGTATGGTGATCGACAAGCATGCGGAAGACCAATGGGTATTGTGGTTTGATAATATCAGCAGGGAAGATGTAGCGGTTGTTGGCGGGAAATCGGCATCGTTGGGGGAAATGACTTCCAGCACCGGAGTTCCGGTTCCTTATGGTTTTGCAACTACAGCTCAGGCATATCGCGCCTTTCTAAAAGAAACCGGCTTGGATCAAAAAATCAGTGAAATGATCGCGAACCTGACAAATGTTGAGGACAGCCGCCAATTGCGGGAAATCTGCGCCAGCATTCGACAGGCCATCGTTGACGCACAGCTGCCGCTCAATTTTGAACAGTCGATCCGGCAAGCTTATGCCGAGTTGGCGGCAAAAGTCGGCGAAGAGAATCCTTTTGTGGCGGTTCGTTCGAGCGCGACGGCGGAAGATTTGCCTGATGCCAGTTTTGCCGGACAACAAGAAACGTATTTGAATGTTCGGGGCGCCGAGGAAGTGGTGGAACGGGTTAAGGAATGTTTTGCCTCAATGTTTACCGATCGTGCCGTATACTACCGAACAAAGAAAAATTTTAGCCATACTGAAGCGGCGCTTAGCGCCGTTGTTCAGATGATGGTGTTTTCTGCGGCGTCCGGGGTTATGTTTACTGTTAATGTTATGAATGGCGATGAAAAGAAAATTCTGATCGAAGGATCCTGGGGATTGGGCGAATATGTGGTTCAAGGTACCGTGACTCCCGACCATTTCTGGGTCGCCAAAGAGAGTCTGGAGATCGTGGAACGCTCTGTGAATGAAAAAGCAATTCAACTGGTACGCCGGCCCGGTGGCGGAGTCGTCGAAAAGCCGGTGCCGGAAGAACTTAAAAACATTCCGGTTTTGTCGGATGATCAGGTTCGGGAACTGGCCAGTTATGCCCTGGATATCGAGAAACATTACGGTACTTATATGGACATGGAGTGGGCTTTGGACGAGCGGACCAAAAAAATCTGGATTGTCCAGGCTCGTCCGGAAACCATCTGGTCCAATAAAATCAAACCGGCTGCCAATGAAAAGAAGGAGGTAGTGTCTGTGAAAAAGGAAGCGGAAGTCGCGCCTATCGCCGAAAGAAACATTTTGGTAAAAGGATTGCCAGCCAGCCCAGGCCGTGTCAGCGGGATTGCCCATGTGATTTTGTCGCCGAACCTGATTGATAATTTTAAAGAAGGCGAAATTTTGGTTACCGAGATGACGGCTCCGGATTGGGTGCCAGCGATGAAAAAAGCCAAAGCGATCGTGACGGATTCCGGCGGAATGACCTGCCATGCTTCGATTGTCAGTCGGGAACTGGGCATTCCTTGCGTAGTCGGAACAAAAAGTCGTGGCAAATCAGCTACAACCACAATTCAAACAGGGATGCAGATTACGGTGGATGCAACAAATGGCGTTATTTACGAAGGCGTGATCAGCGATCTGGTGGCGACGCCGCGCCCAGCCGAGGCTGGTCCGGGATTTGCGGTGGAAACCTTCCCGGTGACAGGAACAAAAATATATATGAATTTGGGAGATCCAGATCTGGCTGCTCGTTATGCACCGTTGCCTTCCGATGGAATCGGTCTGATGCGGGAAGAATTTATCTGGACAACGTTTATCCATGAACATCCGATGTATTTGATTGAAATGAATCAACCGGACCGAGTGGTGAATGTGCTGGCGGATGCTTTCCGGAAAGTTGCGCAAGCGATGGCGCCGCGTCCTGTTACCTTGAGATTCAGCGATTTTAAATCCAGCGAGTATCGTGACCTGAAAGGCGGCGACAAATACGAACCGGCCGAGCCGAGTTCGTTGCTGGGTTGGCGCGGAGCTTCCCGGTATTATGACCCGGCCTACATTGAAGCCTTCCGCCTTGAACTTCAGGCAGTGAGGAAAGTTCGTGAAGAATTCGGCTTTAAAAACTTGCATGTCATGATTCCATTTTGCCGAACCGTGGACGAAGCCGCGAAAGTCACCGCCCTTATGGCGGAAGAGGGATTGCGCCGCGGGCCGGACTTCAAGGTATGGCTAATGGCCGAGATTCCATCGAATATCATTTTGGCGGATCAATTCAATCAATATGTGGATGGCTATTCCATCGGCTCCAATGACCTGACCATGTTGGTTTTAGGGTGTGATCGGGACAATGACAGTGTCGCCGGCATATTTGATGAACGCAATCTGGCAGTCAAACGGTCAATCCGGCATTTGATCGAAGTGGCGCATCGAGATGGAAAAACTGTTTCCATCTGTGGCCAGGCGCCCAGCGTTTATCCAGATTTCACGGAATTCTTAATCCGGAGCGGAATTGACTCCATATCTGTGAACCCCGACGCTGTCAAGGCCGCCAAGCATTGGGTGGCGCAAATTGAACAAAGAATAATTTTAGAGAAGGTTACAGGCAGGGGACTGGCGGAAAATAGCGAATATACATGGTAGTATGGATCTCGGAGAGGAGTGGTTTCCATTCTACTTACGCCGCGACAGGAAAAAATAATTGAAATGGTCAAAGAGGGCGGCCCACTGACGGGGGAGCAACTGGCTGAACGACTGGGTGTGAGTCGGGCGGCGTTGC
>CAZRQI010000002.1:16282-38434 GCA_964602025.1 uncultured Veillonellaceae bacterium | reverse complement strand
TTGACTGCCTCCAGATCGGCGCGAAATTCCGCATTGGCATGAAGTCTGGCTACCGTAGCCGCAGCCGTGACACGGCCCCATTCCACATCGGAGTACCAATGATGGTTGCATACGTTGCGGTTCTCGCCAAAGGCCCGGCCCCGAGCAAGGATCGCATCTGCCTGGTCCGGTGAAATCTCAGCCAGAATGAGCGCCCAGGTCCAGCCGACTGTGGTGTGCCCAGAGGGATAAGACCCGTCTTTCTCCAGTTGCGACCGGGTTTCCGGCGCGCAGATGGGTTGTTTGTTCGATACGAACGGCCGTTGCCGCATATAATGGTTTTTGGCGGCGGAAGTCGTAAGCCCCGCATCCGTCAATACCCGGCGCAGCAGCGTGTACAGCTTCGGCGTATCCGTTTCCGTGATCGGCACGTTCAACACGCAGGAATATACACCGGCAGCATGCGGGAAGTTCATGTCGTAATCCGAGAGCGCCAGTGCAAAACGGGCTGTGCCCCGCACAGCGAAGGTTCGACGGGCGACATCCCTGTCGAGCGCAAACGCGGCAGAGCCGGGAGCCGGCGGCGGCGGAAGCAGCGCAAGGCTATCGATATATTCTTTTTCCCCCAGATATCCCGGCAGGAAATGATAGCTTTTGACCAGGGCAGACTTGGATTCGGCTGTTGCGGTAACCGCCGCCGCAGAAGCAGTTCCGGTGAAAAGGCTCAGAACCAGGACACAAGTGAATACCTTATTGAGAAGTTTGAGCTTTTGGAGTTTCATTATTTCGTCTCCTTAGTCTATCTGTTTTGGTATTACTTGTCACTAGAGAAGAACTCCGCCATTTTGATGGAGGAGTTCTTCTCGCAATTTATGGTAAAAAGCCGGTCAGAACTTATAGGCGACAATCAGCTGTGCGTAATCGCCGTCCATGCGGTGTTTGGCATGAACGTCATGCATCCACTTGGCAACCACGGACAGATGGCCCTTGCCGGATTTGGGAACCCATAGCATGGCCGGTCCGAATCCAAGCGACTGGCCCTTAAAGTGTCCAAGCAGTGCCCCGCTGCCGCTGTCGCCCGACAATTGACTGTAGTAGTAGCCGTGCAGACCCACGGCCAGGTTTTTCTTCAGGAATTGATTCACTGCGATGTCAACGTGAAACTCAGTTCCGGATTTGTAGTCGGTTGCCGGATTTTTCGAGTTGAACAGAATTCCCGGCATGACGGAGATTTCCGTCCCCTTCTTGTTCATCCAGGTCATGGCCAGGGAAGTATCAAAGGCCCAGTAGTTCCTGCCGACATTCGCAAGATGGCCTTTGCTGTAACCACCCGTCGGCAGAAAAACTGATTGAACCAGTTTGTAGAAAACAGGGCCTTTCTTCCAGTACAGAGCAGCCGAGGTCATCATGTCGCCGAAGTTGGTGCTGGATTCGGAGGCGCCGAACGAGTGATGAGTGGAACTTGCGCCTGCTTTGACATCCACACTTCCAACGGAAGCAGCGGTTCCGATCTGCAACCGGCCACCGAACACGGGTTTCTTGAAGGTATAGAAACCGGACACATAGTTATATAGAGCACTGGACTTCAGATTGATGTCCACACGTCCACGCAGCACGGCCCTGCTGGCACTTCCGTTAAAATATATCAGCTGGTCGGCCATCATGAATCCGGGTTCCGGAGGGATTGCGACGCCGAAAGTTGCGGATGATCCAGGGAAGTAATAACTGGATCCGCCTTCCGTGGCCTGGGCCGTATGTTGCCCCAGGCTCAGGCAGAACGCCAGCACAAGAACTAGAAAGGGTATTCGTCTCATGAAAGATTCCCCCGTTTATTCATTTCCATTACGCACGGACGGGCTTGCCAACTTTCCTGATCTTAGCCTGCATTTCCGCCGTCAGGGGGACTACCAGCTCCGCATTATACGTTCCCGTTGGCAGATAAGGCATCGCATTGTTAAATATCTGCTGGGCGCCGATGGCATAAGCGCGTGATTTTGCCGCAGGTGATCCCTCTTCGACAACAGGATCGACATTTGTCGCGAAGATAGAAACCGTGCCGTCACTGTTGTGGAAAATCTCGAATAAGCGCAACTGTTGCGGAAAATCCCGCAAGGATGCGGTTTCGACCTGCCAGAACCCCAGTTCCGGACGGGCTGGATCCGGCGACGGAAAAGCCGTTACCGTATTGCCATGACGATGACCCGCTGCAAACAAAATCAGATTGGGATATTCCTGAAGTTTGGCGATAAATTGCGTTTCCGTCACCGGAGCGGCGGGATTCCATCCCATCATGGACGGCCAGGGTTCAACGCCAAACGGAATATGCGCTGCAATAATCATCAGTTTGCCTTCCGCCTGTCCCAAGTCCAGTTCCCGCACAAGCCAATCGTATCGTTCCTGATCCAGCGACGCATGTCCATAACCCAACGATTGGGGATTATTGGCGTCCTCATTCCGCTGGGTATTGTCAAGAACGATCACTTTGATCGGGATATCCGACTTGGGTTCGAAGCTGTAACAGGCAAAATCATTGTCGATGTTGCTGCGCGAAAAACCATGACCCATTGGACGCGTTGAAGTTTTGAAAAACTCATTCATCCATTCCCGCCGATATAGAGAACGGCGATCAGGATCGGCAGCCCGAACTTGCGGCGGCGTTGCAAAGTTTTTCTCCGGGCCGACACCAATCACATCGCCATAGGGAGTGCCGCCGTCAATCGCGCCCATATAAAAGCCCCGGCTATCCATCCCGCGGGGATCGGCGAACACATTGCCCATATTGATGATGTTTTTGCCGATGAGGGTTTGCCGGCTATACTCGTTCTGCGGCAGAAATCCGATAAAGAAATGGTCATGATTGCCCAGGGTTTGATACCAGGGAATCGTCTTGTCCAGGCCCGCCGCCTTGAACGGTTTCTGAAAGTCGATGCTGTCGGCTCCGGCATGGGATCCGGAACTCGGCTGAATGACTTTTCCGTCAATAACGTCGATGTACCATCGCAGTTCATTATATTGCGTATTATTGCAGGTATCGCCCAAGGAAATGCCAAAATCAATCGGCGTTTCTTTGTGAAGTTCATTAACCGTTTGAATAGCAGCGTCCAGAACATGCGGCGTATAGAGCATAACCCCCGAATAGGCGGACGAAACGCCGCCTTTTACTCCATACAATATTGCCTGAGCCGGCGTCTCCTTATCGGAAATATGAATATCGGTAATGGCAAAAAAGCGCAACAACTCGGCCACTGGTTTGGCAGTTTCATCGTGCTGCCCCTGTTTCAACAAATCCAGTCTTTTTTCAGGGGCAATCCCTTCGCCGATTTGCCAATTGCCATATCCATGCTGGGAGTATTGCGCCAGATCCGTCGGCAGCAGTTTTGGCGAAGAGGCGGGCACCGGAACCGGCATGACCGCACCGGCTGTTGTCCGCAATTTTTTGGCGACAACCGATGCTTTCGCGGGGCGGATCCATTTGGTCGGAACTGTGCCGCAGGCTACCAGGGCGGCGCCGGACAAGCCGGATTTGAGGAAGGTTCGTCGGCTAATTTTCATCATCATTCCTCCTATTCACTGTTCACCGGTAGGGCCGGACAATCAGGCATCCTTTTCCGCAACTCCCCGGCAAATTATCCGCAAAATGAAACGGACGGGGCGAACGCTTACTTCGTCCTGTCCATTTACAATTTTCCTGTAGCAAATGTCGAGTCAATCGCTAGTTATCAGAAACCCTATTTCCCCTTGATGATCGCGGGCGACCGGCTGAGCGGGTCATAAACATCGAGATGGCCAAATAACGTACTGACCCGTTTTCCTTCAACCAAAATCTGCACTTTTTCCACTTCCGGAAATTCCGTCAGTGTATTTACAATCGCCCCTACTGCCAAAATCTCCGTAGCGGAGCCGGCAAACCCCCGTTTGGCGATTTCCCGTGAAAAGTCCACATAAGCAGTCTTATCGATGACCGCAACACTCCTGACTTGGGTGGCTTTAGGCAAAACCGCCACCAGTTCCGAGCTCTTCGGTCCCGCAACCAAGGCTTCCATCGCGCTTTTCAACAGCAGAGAATCGTTTTTCAGCTTATGAGTTTCAGCCACAACGAACTTCGCGTCATGCGTGCCGAAATATACTTTGACAGATACAGTATCATTCGCGTTCGGTTTGGGCGTGTCCAAAGGCTTCTGCGAAGGAGTTCCCGACGAATTGCTGGTTGAGGAGCCGCCACCGATATCCGCAGCGCACCCTGACAAAATTGTTGTCACAAGAAGGATCATGGCAAATACGAAGATCCATCGTTGTTTCATTACTGCTCACCTCGCATTTTCGCAGCCTGACCAAAGAACTGATCGATTCCGGCTACGATCGCCAGCGCCATTTTCTGTTGAAAGGCGGGATTACTCAGAATTTGCTCCTCCTGTGGATTGGAGATGAACCCGATCTCCAGCAGGGCCGCCGGCATCCAGGTATTCTTGACAACAAAGAAGTTGGCGGTGCGTATGCCGATATTGTCCAGACCGCCCCCGCGCACCATCGCGGACTGCAGGCATTGCGCCAACACGACATCATAGGCGGATTTGCGGTAATAATAAGTCGTCGTGCCGGTCAAATCCGAATTCGCCGATGAATTGTGGTGAATGCTGATGAACAGATCCGCCTTGCGATTATTCGCTACCATCGTGCGCGCCCGAAGCTCATCCCGGTCAGACATATCCGGTGTCGACAAATCCACATCCGTCTGTCGGGTCATGACCACCTTGGCGCCAGCCTGCTCCAAGATAGCCTTCATTTTCAGGCCGAGGTTCAGATTCAGCGTCTTTTCATAGGAACCCCGCGTCCCGATCGCACCAGGATCCGATGCCCCATGACCCGGGTCCAGCACAATCAACTTGCCGCGTAATCCAGCCGAAAATCGGACGCCGGAAATCGGCACCGCTTTTTCAATATCAACAACCACCCGAAACGGACGTTTGGCTTTCGGGTCTGCTTTTACCGTAAAAACTTTGTATTGTTCTTCTTTTAATTCACCGGGAAGCTCAATGATTGCATGAACGGTGTCCTTGGTAGAGCGGATCACGCTCACGCCTTTCACTATGGAAGTATCCGGCGACGGCGGCACGGCAAATTTGTCAACATTGGCGCCTCGCAAAGTCACTACCAGTCGCCAGTTGGGTTTGGCCGTGATAAACTGATCGACTTGCACCGGTTCGCTGGTTTCCAAAACCATGCGCACTTTAATGGCTCCGGTCACAGCATCCGTCGTGCGCCCCCAGCGTGCTCCAACTATTTTAGCGGCAGTTTCGGCGGGAGCAGCTGAAACCAGCACCGCAAAAAAACTAAATAGGCAAACCAAAACAACTCCAAAACGGATTCGGCAACGCAACCGGTCTCACCTCCTCAAACCAGAATAATGATAATATATTTCATTATACCATAAGTGAGCGAATCGTCGTCGGAATTCTCTCGGCCAGGTCCAATGCCGTCATGCCGGCCGGCCGTTCCTCAGCCACCCCGTCGCCAGCCAATCCGTGCAAATATACTCCTAAGACGGCAGCGTCCTGGCTCGACAAGCCCTGTGCAATCAAGGCGGCGATCATGCCCGCCAGCACATCGCCCATCCCGCCTGTCGCCATCCCGGAGTTGCCGGTCGGATTGACAAAGATTTCACCATCAGGAAAGGCGACTACCGTACGAGATCCTTTCAGGACCACAACCGCGCCCCAATCTATAGCCGAACGCCGTGCGACTCCAATCCGGTCCGACTGAATCTGCCGCACGGACAAGCCGGTAAGCCTGGCCATTTCCCCCGGATGTGGCGTCAATACCGCCAACGTATCGGAAGCGGCCAACAATTCAACATGACCGGCCAAGGCAAACAAGGCATCGGCATCCAGAACCAAGGGCCGATCCATCATCGCCACCAGTTCGCGCAACGCCTCCAGCGTCTCTTCCTGGCGTCCCAATCCCGGCCCGGCCAGAACCACGGAAGCTTTGGCAGAAAAATCGTGCGCCAGTTTCACCGCCTCGGCGCCCAATCCGCCCGCCAGTGTTTCCGGCAGCTCCAACGTCATTGCTTCTGTCGTTTTCATTTCCATCACAGCGCCGATTCCCGCCGGAACCGCCGCCGTTACCAATCCCGCTCCCGTTCGCAGCGCCCCCTGCGCCGCCAGATAAACTGCGCCGCTCATCCCGCGCGCCCCGCCGATCACCAGCACATGGCCGAAACTCCCCTTATGGGAATCCGGCGAACGCCGGGGAAGCAACGACGCGCAATATTCCCGCGTCAGCAGGGTCTGACGGATCGTCGCCGCCGTCAACAGCTCGGCAGGAATGCCAATCGGCGCCACTTCGATCGTTCCCGCGCAATCAGCCCCGGGGAAAAGCCAAAGGCCGATTTTTGGCAAACCGAAGGTAACAGTATAAGCAGCCTTGACTGCTTTTTCCCGAACCATTCCGGTATCCGCTTCCACGCCGGATGGAATATCCACCGACAGCACTCTTCTCCCGGCGCCATTAATCAGGTCAATACTGTCCCGGTATGGCTCGCTCAATTCCCCGTGGAATCCGGTTCCCAAAAGCGCATCGATCACCAGGTCGGCGAAAGCAGCCGCGATCCGTGCTTTTTCCATGCTGCGGGGTTCAGTAATGTCAAAACACTCCACCCCCATCCGTAAAACGGATTCCAGATGAATCAAGGCATCCCCCTGGATCAGGGAACGATCGACCGCAAAAAACAGTTTGACCCGTACCCCGCAGTTATGCAGCCATCGGGCCGCCACACAACCGTCCCCGCCGTTATTGCCGCCACCGCAAACGATAAACACAATTTTCCCGCGAGGTTCGCCAAGCAACGAAATGGCCTTTTCCGCCACGGCACGACCGGCATTCTCCATCAGCGCCACACCCGGCAAACCAAACCACTCAATCGTTGCTTTGTCAATTTCCCGCATTTCCTGGGCAGTTGGAATCTTCATTCCTTCTCATCCCTCCAGAGCAAGGCTTGCGCGATTGCATATTCCTGTGCATGGGAAAGGGATACAAAAACTTGCGTGACTCCAAGCGACTCCGCCAGTTGCGCAAAATATCCCGTCAACTTCACAACCGGTTTCCCCTGATCGTCCGGCAATGCCTCAACATCCTGCCAGGTTCCGCCGCCGGACAGCCCTGTGCCCAACGCCTTCATCACGGCCTCTTTTGCGGCGAACCGGGCTGCATAAGAAGCAGCGCCCTGCCGCCCCCGGCTGATGCAATAGGTTTGTTCAGCCGAGGTAAACACTCGCTGCACAAACAGGGGATTCTCGATAGCCTTTTTCATCCGATGAATTTCTACCAAATCGATCCCGATGCCAATGACCACAGAAGCACCTCCGTTTCAGGCGAGTACAAATTTTTCGATCGCTACCGCCACTCCGTCCGCGGTATTCGCGGCGGTGATGAAGTCAGCCGCCGCCTGCACCGCCGCCTGAGCATTCCCCATCGCCACACCGCAACCAGCGAATTCTATCATATCGACATCGTTCATGGAGTCGCCAATCGCCATCACCTGATCTTTGCCGATTCCCAGCTGTTTCGCGAGAAACGCAACCGCCTCGCCTTTATTAACCTGAATATCGACCATTTCCAGATATCGTTTTTTTGAGGACGCCAAGTACAAGCGGTCGCCATAACGGCTGGAAACTTCGGTCCGGATCGCCTCCAATTCCGCTGCATCGCCCATGCTCAACATCTTGGTTGGCGCCTCCGACATCTGAAAGAATTCCCGTCCCATGGGAATCGCTTCCACCCTGGCGTAATCGGCGTAAAACTTGGCGTTATCATCCAATTCCGCCACATACAAAATATCGTCGACGTATTTTTGCAGATACCAGCCCCGTTGGTAGAATAAATCCGCCAATTCACGAGCCAGATCCGGTTCAATCGGCCGATGAAACAAGGTTTTTCCCGACTCTAACTCCCGGATCATGGCGCCATTGTAGGTAATAAGCGGTAATCGAATGCCCAGTTCCATCGCAAAGGGCAACGCCGACCGAAACATCCGTCCTGTGGCGATCGCCACTTGCACACCAAGGTCCAACGCTTGGCGAATGGCTCGTTGTGTTCTTTCTGTCACTTGTTGCTGATCATTCAACAAGGTATCATCCATATCAATCGCAATCAGTTTTATCGACTTGCCCATTCCTTATCCCTTTCAATCCTTATACTTCTTTTCGAGTTCCAACAGTTCCTGCTTTAGCGGCAGTCCGCCGCCAAAACCGGTAAGAGCTCCAGCCGCCCCCACGACCCGGTGGCACGGAACCACAATAGGTGTCCGATTGGCGTGCATGGCGCCGCCAACCGCCCGCGCCGCGCCCGGGTGGCCGATTGCCGCGGCAATTCCGCCATACGTCGCAATCTGTCCGTGTGGAATCGCCGCCGTGAATTTCAAGGCCTTCCGCCGAAATAAGGAATAATCCCGCCAGTCGATCGGCACGGAAAACACGATCGGTTCGCCGGAAAAGTATACTTTCAGCTCCGACAACAACAACCGGTTCCATGCATGCTGCTGCTCGCTCAAATCACCGCCGACCCCATCGGGGGTTGTCAGATGGGCAATCGCTTCATCAAAGGAAGAACAGGGAAAGGTCAACTCATAGAGTCCCTGGGTTGTCCAGAGCGTCGCCATGACCCCCCTCGGGGTTTCCATAAATCCCAATCGTTTTAACATGTTTCATCCCTCCGGTAGATTTGCATTTGCCGCTTTCCAAGCTTCCTCACGGATCAGTTCCAAAACATCACGCTTGATTCCCAGGAACTCTTCCGACAATTTCATATCATACGTCCGCTTGGTTGGCAGCTTCACATCGATTTTCGCCTTAATGCGTCCGGGCCGCGCCGTCATGACATAGATCGTGTCGCCGATGAACACCGCCTCTTCCACATCATGCGTCACGAACAGGATCGTTTTGTGCGATTCGTCCCACACCGACAACAACAATTCCTGCATTACGGAACGAGTCTGCGCATCCAGGGCTCCGAACGGCTCATCCATCAGCAATACCTCCGGGTCGTTCGCCAATGCGCGGGCAATCGCCACCCGTTGCTTCATTCCGCCGGACAGCTTGCGGGGATATGCTTTTTCAAATCCCTTAAGACCGATCTTTTCAATATAAAAATTCACGGCGTCTCGCTGATCCGCTTTGGACCTTCCCGCCACATCCAGTCCGAAGGCGATATTCTCTTCGACCGTCAACCAGGGAAACAGCGTATAGGCCTGGAACACCATCCCCCGGTCCTTGCCGGGTTGCCGGATCTCTCTGCCATCGAGCAGCACCCGGCCGCTTGAGGCTTCCTCCAGTCCGGCGATAATCCGAAGAATGGTCGATTTTCCGCAGCCCGACGGCCCCAGAATTGTGACGAACTCGCTTTCTTCCACGCAAAAACTTGTATTTTCCAGGGCAGTCACCATGCCGGCTTTCTCCTGAAAAACTTTGGATACGTCTTCAATGCAGAGTTTATAATCCAGTTTGTTTTCCATCAGGCTGCCCCTCCTTTGCCCATCCAGGGGAACAGGCGACGATACAGCCATTTAAATACCAAATCAATGATGATACCTATGACACCAATTACAATGATTCCGACAATGATATTCGCAGTTTTGAGGAAACGTTGGGACTGCATGATCATGTACCCCAGTCCGCTACTGGCCGCGACGATCTCCGCCACCACCAGATAAGTCCACGCCCAGCCAAAGGTAATCCGCAGGGTATCCATGATTCCCGGCATGCTCGCCGGAAGGATAATCCGCCAAAAAACACTTCGTTTTGAGACTCCCAATGTATACGACGTGTCGATCAATTCTTGCGACACATTTTTTGTCACGTCCATCACCATCAGTGTCAATTGGAAAAAGGTTCCGAAGAAAATAACCGCCACTTTTTCGGATTCACCAATCCCCAACCAAAGGATAAACAGGGGGATGAAAGCTGATGCCGGCATATAGCGGATAAATCCCAAAAACGGCTCAAAAAACGCTTCAAAGATTTTGAGACTGCCCATAAACACACCGAGCGGCACGCCGATCGCGGCCGCCGCCAAAAAGCCGGTCGTAACACGCCAAACACTGGCCCAAATATCTTTCATCAAATCAAATTCCGTAAATAACTGCACGCCGCTGCTGATAATGGCATCCGGCGCCGGTAAAAACAGTGGCGGTACCCACCCGCCATAAGTCAAAATCGACCAAACCGCCAATAATAGAAAAAACGCCAATCCAGCCAACGACCAGTATAAGGGAGCGGAAATTTCCGCCTTGGGCGTGGCCCATTTATTCTTGGCCAAAAGTAATCACCATCCATCCAGATTCATACCCCGGCAACGCAGGCGGGGTTCACCGCCCACCGGCAAAAAATAACGGGGCCGGGGAAAACGGCGTCAGACGCCTTTTCCACAGCCCCGCCGCTGCCTACCGCTTTATTTTAACTTGGTAATGAAAGTGCTGTCAATGACATTGGAAACATCCGGTACTTTCGTCAGGATTTTTTGTCCGACATAGAATTCGCCGGCAATCTTGGCGACATCGAACAAAGCGCCCGGTTTTTCTTTGGTTCCGAACAACGCGAGGTTATCCTTCAAGTTGTAAAACTGAATTGTTTTATTGCCGGCCAAGGTCTCTTCCGGCTTTTCCTTCAACTCCGTCGCCATGATTTTCGCCGCTTCCGCCGGATTCTTTTGAATGAAATCCGTAGCTTCGGAAAGGGCGGCTACGATTTTCTGAACCGCATCCGGATTTGCTTTCACAAAATCTTCATGCAGGGCCAATACGTCGGCGATCAGCGCCGGGGTATCTTTGGTCGTCGACAGAATGATATTGCCGGCTGCCGCCGCTTTGGTGATATGAGGCTCCCAGGTCACAGCCGCGGGAACTTTGCCGGCCATCAACGCACTGGCCGCTTCACTGGCTTTCATTTCCACCGCTTTGACGTCTTCGTCCTTCATTCCGTTCTTTTTCAACAGAGTGGTCAGATATAAGTGAGAAGCGGAACCTTTGTGGTAAGCGACTTCCTTGCCTTTCAGATCGGCAATGGTTTTGATCCCGCTGGCTTTGGTCACGAGCAATCCGTCGGCGCCGGCCGAAGCGTCAAATGCCCAGACGAATTTAATGGGAACCCCTTGGCCGATGGCAGCGACAGAAACGTCAACCGAAGCCGCCATCCCTTGAATTTTTTTCGCCACGATCGACTGTTTGCGCGCGCCTACGTCCTCAATGGCTTGAATTTGCACGTCCACTCCCTTTGCTTTGAACATTCCCTTCTGCGCGGCGACGAAGAGCGCGCCATAACCATTCCATGGAGTATAGGCGATGATAATCGGTTCAGCTTTGGCCTTTGGCGCCGGTTTGGCCGGTTCACTCTTGCCGCAGCCAGCGGCGAAGGATACGACAAGCAGGGAAATCAGTAGAAGAGCGATTGTTTTTTTCATGTTCTCACCTTTTCTTTCTTTATTGTACTAAAGAGATGAAGTTATATATTCTACTCCGCCGCAGATTCTCCTGCCGACAACCGAAAAAAAATCACCAAACCTCTTTGCCTTCGCAAAGAAACCTGATCACGCATTGTTCCTGAACGCCTCTGTCAAGACCTCCATTAAGGCTGTATGCTGCTCGCGGGTTCCCAGGGAAATCCGCAGAAAAGTCGGGTATCCCCAGCCGGAGCCGCCCCGAATGATAATTCCGGCGGCCCGGGCTGCTTCGACAAGCCGGGTCGTCTCAATTCCCGTGTCCACAAACAGAAAGTTCGTCTGGGAGGAAATCACCCGCCAGCCCATTTGCGCCAGTTGGTCACTCAGCCAAATCCGTTCTATACTATTTGCCGTTCGCGCCATTTCGACAAATTCCCGGTCGGCCAGCGCCGCCATAGCGCCGCATTGGGCCAGATTGTTCACATTGAATAACGGCCTGACTCGCTGGACAACATCCACGATATCGGGATGGGCTATTCCGTACCCTACCCGCATTCCCGCCAAACCATAAATCTTGGAGAAGGTCCGGATCACCACAACATTCGGAAATTCCGCCAACAATTCCACTCCCGATGCATAGTCGGGATCCGTGACAAATTCGGCGTAGGCTTCGTCTAATCCAACAATTACGTTTGTCGGCACGGCCGAAAGAAAAGCTCGTAATTCTCCTTCATTCACCGCCACCCCCGTCGGATTATTCGGGTTGCAGAGAAAAACGATCTTCGTCCGGGGTGTAACCGCCGCCAGCATCCCTGCCAGATCGGCCTTCAGATCCGCCGGACAGACTGCTACCTTGATCACAACACCGTCCATGATCGTCGCGGCGTTCGCGTACTGGCCAAATGTCGGCCATGGAATCACCACTTCATCGCCCGGCGATACAAAAGCATTCGCCAGCAGCGCAATCGCCTCGTCGCCGCCACTGCCAAGATAAACGCAATCTAAAGAAACGCGATAAAAGTCGGCAATCTGCCGCCGCAAATCTTTGGCTTCCAAATCATAATATCGATGAACCTGGCATGCCGCCTCCTGCATGGCGGCAACAGCCTTGGGCGATGGTCCGTATGGACTTTCGTTAAACGACAGCTTGGCCACGGAGTCCCGTTCCAGCAGCCGGCACAACTCCGGCGGCGTCAGATCGGACCAAGTCGGCGCATAGGGTTTGAGTGTTGAAACGACGGGGCGGGGAGTCGTTCGTTTGTCTACCGTCATATGAATCGCCTGCCTATCTGTGAAATGATGTTTCTGGACATACAGGAGAGCCGGGACCGCATCGCATGCGCCCCGGCTCTTTCCTCCCTCGATTATCGCCAAAAATTATTCGGCGTTAAACTGATCCTTGTTCACGCCGCAAATGGGGCAAACCCAATCTTCGGGAACGTTTTCCCAGGCAGTTCCCGGTTGCACGCCGTGATCAGGATCTCCTTCAGCCGGATCATACACATAACCACAAACTGAACAGACATACTTTTGCATTCTCACTCGCTCCTTTACTCATCTTCTTTTTTCCTGGCTGTATTCCAGAAAATTATGTTCAGGGCATCAGCGACTGGAGCCGCCTCCACCGCCCGAACCGCCGCCAAAACCGCCGCCTGACCCCCCGGATCCGCCGCCGCGTCCGCCGCCTCGTCCGGCAAAGAGGAAGAGCAGCCGGGTAAAAAATCCTCCCAGGACAAACCAGTCAAACAACAAAAAGATGACTACTCCGACACCGATCAATATCTGCGCCCAGCCCGGCAATGAATCAAAATCGCTTGCGGTGCTGCGGTTTTTCGGACTGGTTCGTTGTGTCGTCTTCAGTTGCAAAGAATATTCCTTGGCAACTTCCTGCAATACCGCCATATAACTGTTGATCAGGGCGGCATTGTAATCACCGGCCATGAGGCCGGGTCGTAGAAACTCATCCTGGATCCGTCCGGTCTTGGCGTCCGGCAATGCACCTTCCAAACCGTAGCCCACTTCAATGCGGGATTTGTTTTCCGCCACGGCGACCAAAATCAGGACACCGTTGTTGAGCTTGCGGTCCCCTATGCCCCACTTGCGAAAAAGTTCCAGACTATATTCCTCAATGGCCTCTCCCTCCAACGAAGGGATCGTTACCACCGCGATCTGCGCTTTGGTACGAGACTGCAGTTCCGTACTCAGTCGGTTGATCTTGCTTTTCGTTTCCCGGGACAACACATTGGCGTAGTCCTGGGCATAGATATCCCGTGTCGGAACCGGCGGAATCTTGGGCGCAGCCGCGACCGGCCAGGCGAGAAGCAGTACGCAGCCGACAATGGCAAGCCACGCCGCTATGCGTTTAGACAAGCTTCGTCAGCCTCCTTCCGGTTTTTGAACCCGTATCGTTCAAATCAGAATTTGACTGCAGGAACCTGTTTGGCGCCTTCTTCAGCCCGAAAATATTCTTTTTGCGAGAAACCAAACATTCCAGCAATAATGCTTGTCGGAAACGATTTGACCCGGGTATTGAAGGATTGGACAGCCTGATTATAGTCCCGGCGCGCCACCGCAATGCGGTTTTCCGTTCCGGACAGTTCATCCATCAAGCCGATAAACGTCTTATCCGATTTCAGCTGCGGATAATTTTCCACGACCACCAACAACCGGGACAAAGCTCCGCTCAATTCGGCATTGGCTGCTCCACGAGCTGCCGGTCCCTGCGCTCCAGCCAGTTTGGCCCGCGCATTGGTGACTGAATCGATCACACTTTTTTCCTGTGCAGCAAAGCCTTTGACCGTATTCACCAAATTGGGAATCAAATCTGCCCTTCGTTGCAGCATCGTGTCGATTTGACTCCATTTGCCGTTCACCTGTTCCTGCTCGGCCACCAGTCCGTTGTAAGATGACATCAGCGTCAAGCCGAATAATCCGACAATCGCCACAATCGCGATCAAAACTACGGTTGATTTGCTCATTTTTTCCACCCTTTCCCTGTGTTATTTGCCCGTTCCCGCCGGAGTTTTTTATTTGAAGAAGCAAAACCAAACGGGCACTGCAACATACTCTTTTATTGTAACCAATTCCAGTGATATTTACCAGCGGGTCGGCTGCCTATCGTCTTCTGTGGCTTTCATTTTCCAACAGTACGGAAAAACTGATGCACAGCCTGTGCCGACGGCAAATTCATTCCCGGCGCCGCAGCCAGTTCCTCGACGGACGCCTGCCGCATCTTCTCAATCGTCCCAAAATGTTTCCACAATGCCTGTCGTCGTTTTGCGCCAATGCCGCGCACATGGTCGAGAACCGATACCATATTGCGTTTGGCCCGCAGTTTTCGATGATAACCAATCGCAAAGCGATGGGCCTCGTCCCGGATATGCTGCACCATGCGCAATGCTTCGGAATGGCGGGGCAAAATCAATGGTTCGCTGATATTCTCCCGGAAAATGTGCTCATATTCCTTTGCCAGACCGATTACGGGTATCTCCGCCAACCCCACACCCCGGATGACTTCCAACGCCGAGGACAGCTGCCCTTTGCCGCCATCGATGACGATCAGGTCTGGCAATGGTTCGGTGGCTTCGCGATAACGCCGTAAAGTGACTTCCTGCATGGAAGCAAAATCATCGGGGTTTCCTTCGACAGTTCGGAGTTTGAAACGTCGATACTCGGATTTATCCGGCTCCCCGTCGGTAAACACGACCATCGACGCTACGGTCTCTGCGCCCTGGATATGGGAAATATCAAAGCATTCGATTCTCTGCGGCAAATGAGCCATTTCCAGTCGATCCGCCAGTTCCTGCATAGCCGCCGATCGTTTCCCCTCCAAGGCTGCATCCCTTTCCGAACGTTGTCGCAACACCTCGGTCGCATTTTCGCCGGCCAGCTGCACCAACTCCCGTTTCGTCCCCCGTTGTGGCGTCACGAGCTTGACTGCGCCATTTTTTCGTTCACTCAACCACTCCGACAGCAATTCCTGCTCCGGCAGCGGCGCCGGCGTCAAAATCTCCCGCGGCACAAAAGCGACCTCGTTATAGTACTGTTTGACAAACGCCGCCAAAACATCGCCGTCGGACTCGGTCTCGCCGCCGGAAAGCAGAAACCGGTCCCGTCCGACCATTTTCCCGCTGCGCACGAAGAATACCTGTACGCAGGACTGGTTGCCCAATCGGGCCAACCCGAGTACATCCTGATCGCCCGCACCGGTCACGATATTCTGTTTCTCTGTCACCTGCCGAACCGCCGAAAGCTGATCCCGCAATCGGGCAGCCAGCTCGAATTTCATTGCTTCAGCAGCAGCCAGCATCCGGCGCTTCAGATCTTTTTCCACATCGGTCGATCTTCCCTCAAGAAACAGGCATACTGTCTTCACCATTTCCCGGTATGTCTCGACATCCACCATGCCGGCGCAGGGCGCTAGGCAGCGATTGATGTGATATTCGAGGCAAGGCCGCCGAGCATCCATACTGCGGCAACTCCGCAGCGGAAACAATCGCTTGAGCAGGGCCAACGTTTCATGCATAGCGCCGGCGCTGGCATAAGGTCCGTAATACTTCGCCCCATCCTTTTCCACCCGTCGGGTGGGATATACTCGGGGGTATTCTTCACTCCAGGTTACTTTGACGAACGGATAGGTCTTGTCATCCCGCAAACTGATGTTGTAGCGCGGCCGATGCTTCTTGATCAGATTGCATTCGAGAATCAGCGCTTCTATTTCGGAAGCGGTGACAATGGTTTCAAAAGACTGGATGCGCGCAACCAGTGCTTCCGTCTTCGGACTCAGGCCCCGCTGTTGAAAATAGGAGCGAACCCTGTTTTTGAGATTGACGGCTTTGCCCACATAAATGATTTTGCCGGCAACATCCCGCATCAGATAGACCCCAGGTTTATCCGGCAACAATGCCACTTGGACGTTCAACTCCGCCAGACGGCTCTGATCGTCTTTATCAGGACTCATGCGATTTTCCGGCATTCTTTGGCGTACCGCTTCCGCATTCATCATTTGCGGAAAGCGTTTTTTTCGCAGCTTTACGTTTGCTCGGGCGTCTTCTCTTTTTAATCGCTTCCCGTGGCGGCAAAACCGGTTTCAGATATTGCCCCGTATAGGAATCCGCCACATCAACCAACTCTTCCGGCGTGCCTGCGGCAACGACCTGACCGCCGCGCAACCCGCCTTCCGGACCCAGATCGATCACATAATCGGCTCGTTTGATGACATCCAGATTATGCTCAATAACAACGACCGTATCGCCGGCATCCACCAGACGATCCAGAACTTCAAGCAACCGGTGGACATCCGCGACATGAAGCCCGGTAGTCGGTTCATCAAGAATATATAAGGTTTTACCAGTGCTGCGCCGGGCCAGTTCGGTCGCCAATTTGACCCGCTGCGCCTCCCCGCCCGATAATGTCGTAGCCGGTTGGCCCAGTTTGATATAGCCCAGCCCCACATCATTCAAAACTTGCAATTTCCGCTGAAGTTTGGGTATGTTGCCGAAAAACTCCAATGCCTCCTCCACCACCATGTCGAGAACCTGAGCGATGTTCTTGCCCTTATAGGTAACATCCAGCGTTTCCCGGTTATAACGGGCGCCCTTGCAAACTTCACAGGGAACATAAACGTCAGGCAGAAAATGCATCTCAATTTTAATGATGCCATCGCCACGGCAGGACTCGCAACGGCCGCCTTTCACATTGAAACTGAAACGGCCGGGCTTGTAGCCGCGCAGCCGTGCCTCCGGCGTCTGGCTGAAAAGTTCGCGGATCGAATCAAACAGACCGGTATAGGTTGCAGGATTGGAGCGTGGCGTCCGCCCGATCGGCGACTGGTCGATATCAATAATCTTGTCGATATGTTCTGTGCCCCGGATTCCCGCATGCGCGCCGGGGCGCGTATGCGTGCGGTAAATCTTCTGCGCCAATGCCTTATATAATACTTCGTTGACCAACGTACTTTTGCCGGAACCTGATACCCCGGTTACGGCCGTAAATACACCAAGCGGGAAACGCACGTCAATATGCTGCAAATTATTTTCGGCTGCCCCCAAAATTTCGATCCACTTGCCATTGGTCTGGCGACGGCGTTCCGGCACCGGAATGGCTAGCTTTCCTGACAGGTATTGCCCGGTGATGGATGCCTCACAGGCTTTAATATCTTCCACGGTTCCCTGCGCCACGACATAACCGCCGTGGACGCCGGCGCCAGGGCCGATATCAATGATGTGATCGGCATTGAACATGGTTTCTTCATCGTGTTCGACAACCAGTAATGTATTGCCGAGATCTCGCAGATGCTTCAGCGCATCCAGCAATCGTTGGTTATCCCGTTGATGCAATCCAATACTTGGTTCATCCAGAATATACAACACGCCGACCAAGCCGGAGCCGATTTGCGTCGCCAGTCGGATTCGCTGCGCCTCGCCGCCGGACAAGGTTCCCGCCGCCCGATCGAGCGACAAATAGTCGAGGCCGACATTCACCAAAAAGCCCAGTCGTGCATCGATCTCCTTACGGATCTGACGGGCAATCGCTTCCTCCCGTTCCGTAAGTTTCAATTGATGGAAAAACTCACGACTCTCACCGACAGGCAGATGCGTGACCTCCTGGATGTTCATGCCGCCGACCTTCACTGCCAGCGATTCCTTCTTCAGGCGCGCGCCATGGCAAACTGGGCAGGGTTTGGTAACCATGTACCGCTCAATTTCTTCCCGCATGGAATCGGCGGTCGATTCCCGATGACGCCGGGCCAGTAGCGGTAAGACTCCTTCAAACGAAGTGAAATGGGTTTTGACTTCGCCAAATAGATTCTCGTATTCAAACGATAATCGTTCCCCTTCCGATCCCTGAAAAATCAGTTCACGAACATCCGAGGGCAAATTGTTCCAAGGAATATCCAGCGAATAACCGCGTCGTTCCAGCAATGCTTTTAACTGACACATAAAATAGGAGCCCGGATTGCTGGATAACGCGACAATGGCGCCCTCGGCAAGCGTTTTCGTTCCGTCTGGCACGACGAGCTCGGGATCAATCTCCATATTCACGCCGAGGCCGGTACAGGCGGGACAAGCTCCATAGGGGGTATTGAAAGAAAACATGCGGGGAGCAATCTCCGGCAAACTGATTCCGCAATCGATGCAAGCGAAATTTTCACTGAACATCAATTCCTTCTCCGCGCCGGTATCGACCGCAACCAATCCTTCACCCAACTTTAGCGCTGTTTCCAGTGAATCCGCCAACCGGCGGGCAATACCCTCTTTCACAATAATCCGGTCGATTACGGCTTCGATCGTATGCTTTTTATTTCGGTCAAGTTTAATCTCTTCCGTAACTTCATGAATTTCGCCATCAATCCGCACCCGGACATAACCGTCTTTACGAATTTCTTCGAGCACTTTTTGATGTTCGCCCTTTTTCCCGCGGATGACAGGCGCCAATAACGTCAACCGGGCGCCTTCCCCCTGCGCCAATAACGCATCCACCATCTGTTGAACCGTCTGCTGCGCAATCGGTTTGCCGCACTCCGGACAATGTGGTCTTCCCGCCCGAGCATACAACAATCGCAGATAATCATAGATTTCCGTGACAGTACCGACTGTGGAGCGCGGATTACGGCTCGTCGTCTTCTGATCGATCGAGATGGCCGGAGAAAGTCCCTCGATATAGTCAACATCCGGCTTGTCCATCTGACCGAGAAATTGCCGGGCGTACGACGACAACGATTCAACGTAGCGACGCTGTCCTTCCGCATAAATGGTATCGAACGCCAATGATGATTTTCCTGAACCGGACAGACCCGTCAACACAACGAGCTTATCGCGGGGAATTTCCAGATCAATGTTTTTAAGGTTATGCTGACGAGCGCCTTTAATAATCAGTTTATCCTTCACGGTTTCAAATCACCTTTATCCTTCATTCTTATCCATAATATGCATTAAAGCTTGCAATCACCCCAACGAATTATTCCGGCATGACGCAAGGCGAAGTTTTCCACAAGCAATTCAGCATTTATATTTTACTAAAAAATAAACATTATCGCAAAGCAGGTGTCTTCACAACTCAAACCCCAAGCGCTAAAGAACGTTTGTTCGCAATGGTAGTATAATCATTTTCTATTCAAAAGTAAAGGGAACGAATAATGTTCGGAAATCCGTTCAACCGGATTAATTTCAGAGTTTTTAAATCAAATTTTAAAAATATATATCCATAATAATATTCTATTTGTATAATATAATTATATTAGTTATTAAGCTCAAAAAAGCTCTTATGATAATTGGAGAGCTGCCATACTAGCAGCTCTCCAATTATCATTATCCTGATCATCAGTCTACCGCTCATTCTGCGATGACATTGGTCGCCGAGCTGCCCAAAGGCTGCCGCTGATAATTAAGAGGGCACCAACTCCATGAGCCGCACCGAGTGGTTCTCCAAGCAGGGTTGTCCCCAATAACGCTCCATAAAGAGGTAAGGTATTGTAGAACACCATGGCTCCGCTGAATATTTGGGGCAATGGGTTTTCGGGAAAACAGGCCAGTCAACGTTAGCGTATTTTTTCTCGCAGTTCAAAAATTATGTCGCGCAGTTCGGCTGCCCGCTCGTATTCCAAGGCCTTGGCCGCCACCCGCATATCCTTTTCCAGCTTGGTGATCAATGCCAAGGTTTCCTTCTTACTAAGTTTCTTTACCTCTTTGGTTGTATAAGGAGCTTGGCTTTCGGCGACTTTTGTCGTCTGAATCAGATCTTTCACTTTCTTCTGAATACTGGTAGGCGTGATTCCATGCTCGGCATTGTACGCTTCCTGCACCGCCCGTCGTCGGTCCGTCTCGTCGATGGCCCGACGCATCGAATCGGTGATGCGGTCGCCATACATGATGACTTTGCCATGAACGTTACGCGCCGCCCGACCAATCGTCTGGATCAATGAGGTGTCGGAACGCAAAAAGCCTTCTTTATCCGCATCAAGGATCGCGATCAGGGATACCTCCGGCAGATCCAAGCCTTCACGCAGAAGGTTGATCCCTACCAGAACGTCAAATTCGCCGGCCCGTAACCCTCGAATAATTTCCGCCCGTTCAATGGTTTCCACTTCTGAATGCAAATACCGGACCTTGATGCCCATTTCCCGGAAATAATTCGTCAGGTTTTCCGCCATTTTTTTAGTCAGGGTTGTCACCAATACTCGTTCGTCTGCTTGAACCCGCCCATGAATTTCGCTGAGCAAATCATCGATTTGCCCCTGTACTGGACGCACTACCACTTCCGGGTCAACCAAACCGGTAGGTCGAATAATCTGTTGCGCCACCTGCGTCGCCGCTTTCAGTTCATAATCAGCCGGGGTTGCCGAAACGAAAACGATCTGGCGGATCCGCGCTTCGAACTCTTCGAACTTCAGAGGCCGGTTATCCAGAGCCGAAGGAAGGCGAAAGCCAAAATCAATGAGCGATTGCTTGCGTGAGCGATCACCATTGTACATGGCATGAATTTGCGGCATCGTAACATGGGATTCGTCAATCATGATCAAAAAATCATCAGGAAAATAATCCACAAGAGTAAATGGCGAGTCCCCGGCGGCGCGGCCGGTCAAATGCCGCGAATAGTTTTCGATGCCGGAACAATACCCCATTTCTTGCATCATTTCCAGGTCGTAGCGGGTTCGCTGCTCCAAGCGCTGTGCTTCCAGAAGACGATCATGCTGTTTGAACCAAGTCAATCGTTCTTCCAGTTCCGCTTCGATATCATGCGCCGCCCGTAGCAAATTTTCCCGCGAAGTAACAAAGTGCGAAGCCGGGTAAATCGCTATATGAGTTCGTTCCGCCAAAATTTCGCCAGTGATGCTGTCAATTTCCTGTAAACGTTCCACTTCGTCGCCAAACAAAGAAATCCGGATCACCTTTTCATTGGCGCCGGCCGGAAAAACCTCGATCACGTCGCCGCGAACACGGAACATCCCCCGGGCAAAGGCCACATCGTTGCGTTCATATTGAATTTCGATCAACTTGCGTAAAATTTCATCCCGATCCCGCATCTGTCCCTGTCTTAGCGACAACACCATGTTATAGTACTCATCCGGCGAACCGAGACCATAGATGCAGGAAACACTGGCGACAACGATGACATCGCGGCGCTCGAACAAAGAACTTGTCGCCGAATGGCGAAGCTTATCAATTTCGTCGTTGATGGAAGAATCTTTTTCGATATAAGTATCTGTTTGTATTACATACGCTTCCGGTTGATAATAATCGTAATAACTGACAAAATACTCAACCGCATTGGTCGGAAAGAACTCCTTGAATTCACTGGCCAGCTGCGCCGCCAAAGTTTTGTTATGTGCAATGACTAAAGTCGGTTTTTGTACTGCTTCGATCACTTTTGCCATGGTAAAAGTCTTTCCTGTACCGGTGGCGCCCAGCAATACCTGCGCTTTATCGCCCCGTCGGATTCCTGCAACCAATTTTTCTATAGCCGCCGGTTGGTCCCCCATTGGCACAAACGGCGCTTCTACCTGAAATTCGGGCATCATTTTCCCCTCCGAACTTTTTGGATAAGCTTTTTAGCCACCCTGGCCAAGGGACCTCCATCGCCGTGTGTCATCGTCACATAGTAGGTTTCATGTCCTTCCGGAACCAAAATAATTCCCAGCATGCGCTGGCCCGGCGGAAATCGTCCAGCCAGTTTCATTTCCTGTCCGTTTCTCATTAATACAATTTCAAACAGTGGCGGCGCCCATTCAATGGCATACGACAA
>CAZRQI010000002.1:0-16182 GCA_964602025.1 uncultured Veillonellaceae bacterium | reverse complement strand
ACTTTGCCGCCAGCAACGCCATCGCCAGCAGGCTCAGGCTGTAAAGCGCGAGCGAAAGAGCCGAACGCCGGCGCCGTCCCGCAGGAGTAGTTGTGATTGCAACGTCGGTATAACCCAGTGCCGCGACAACCGGCATCATGACATAAACCCATTCGAATCCGGCTGGTGGTTCGATTCCCAACGGCAACAACGGCCACCATTCCGGCGTATGAAAAACCCCTTCCGGCAAAGCTCCGGTCTTCATTGCGACGGTGCTGAGCACAACAAGGGGTAAAGGCCAGAAGTTCTGTAAATTAAAAGCGCCCACCAAACGGTCGCCGTGCTTCAAAATAACCGGAGCGGCGCCGTACCGGCCGCTGATGGCGATCAGCATGCTTTCGGTCACATGTAATGCCGCCACCAACGCTAATACTTGCGGCACATCAACATCCGGCCAGCCGGTCAAAGCGCTGACGACAGCCACAATCCCACCGGCATAAGCAAAACAGAGAAATCGCATATTGATTAACATCAATAAAATTGCCAATGGCCAAATATAGAGGAAACCCATTCGATCCAGATTGACGCCGACCAGAGTAAGCACCAGGCTCCCCATCAGACCGCCAATGGTTCCATACAGCATGGCCCATTTCACCTGGCGGCTGATTGAAACGCCCGGCACACCAAACATGGCAAGCTGTTGTTTTTGCAGTTGCCAGTATTGATAAGCGATGATCCCTAGAATTCCCCAGAACAGCGGTTCCAAAAACACCGCCACCGTCGTCACAAAAATCATCTTAATAATTTCCAGCCAAGGGGTTTCCATCAAATCTTCCCTTTAAGTAGATTAACTGCGGCCTCCATTTGCAGATCAGGTGGAGCATCGGCGCCCGCAGGTCCATCTTTAGGCGCAAATGGCAAACGTCCCGGCAAATTTTCCGCGCCATTTTTATTTTCTGGATTTTCTACCTTAATGTCCGGTTCAATCCCAATTCCATTGATAAAGCGATTCTTCGGCGTCGCATATTTTGCAATCGTCAATTTGATTGCCGTATCATTGCTTAATTTGACAATGGACTGAACCGATCCTTTGCCGAAGGTCTTCGTTCCGATCAGAGTTCCGGCGCCGGTATCCTGCACAGCGCCGGCCACAATCTCCGACGCGCTGGCGCTCCCGCCATTGACCAACACAACCAAGGGATATTTCACCTTGTCCAGTTGCGAATTATGGACTTCTTTTTCGCCATTTCGCGTCACCACTGACACAACCGGCCCTTTCGGCACCAATTTGTTGGAGACGCGGACGCTGGAATCCAGAAGTCCCCCTGGATTGTCGCGCAAATCCAGGATCATTGCCTTCATCCCCTGGGCTTCCATTGCCTCATATTGTTTGTAAAACTCGCCGGCCGTCTGTTCATTAAACATGGAAAGACGAATTACGGCGATTTTCTCCGGCAGCATCCGACTGGATACGGTTTTTATCTTGATATTGGCCCGCGTCAATTTGACATCGCGGAGTTTGTCGCCCCGGCGCAATGTCAGCGTTACATCGGTTCCTTCCTTGCCGCGGATCTTGCCAACGGCTTCGTCCAGGGCCAAATCCTTTGTATCTTGACCGTCGATTTTCAAAATCTGGTCGCCGCTGCGAATCCCGGCTTTCTCTCCTGGAGTTCCTTCAATCGGCGATACCACGGTCAGCAACTTGTCCTTCACACTAATCACAATCCCAACACCGCTAAAGGAGCCTTCCGTTTCCATCCGGAACTCCTTGTACATTTTGGCATCCATATAAATGGAGTAGGGATCATTCAACGAGCTCACCACGCCGCGAATAGCGCCGTTCATCAGTTTTTCAAGCGGCACTTCCTCAATGTAGCGACTGCGCACGACATCGACCGCTCGCATCAATTGCAGCGCACCGGTTGCATCCGGCACCATCTGATCGAAAAGATACAGGGCGCCTCCTGCTGTAACGACAAAAGTGACCGCTACAAGCAGAATGGCGCCGATAATGATATTTCGACGACTATTCAATATTTACACCCCATTCCATATCATGGCAGGAAATTCAGCGGATTCACCGGAGATCCATTTTGCCGCACTTCAAAGTGTAGATGCGGTCCTGTGGAATATCCCGTTGACCCGACCCGTGAAATCGCTTGTCCTTTGGCGACTGCCTGCCCTTCGTCGACCAACAGTTGCGAATTATGGGCATACAAGGTAGAAATACCGTTGCCATGATCAATTATCACGGCATTTCCATAGCCGCCCATCCAGTCGGAATGAATAACCACTCCGCCATCAGCCGCCCGAACGGTATCGCCATAATCTGCGCCGATATCGATGCCTGTGTGCAGACGCTGCGTCCCAAAAATCGGGTGGGTCCGCCAACCAAACGGCGATGTAATCTCACCTTCCGCTGGCCATAGCATCGTTCCGGTACTGCCGCCAACATTTTTCTCTCCGGACTGGATTCGACGGATCATTTGCTCAATTTCCTTGGAGGTCTCGATGAGTTCCCGGTATGCCTGTTCCGCCGTTTCCCGTTCATAGGTCGCTGCATTAAGTACGCCTTGACGTTCCTGGCGACGGGAAGCCACCTGGTCACGCTTTATCGCCGCTAGTTTGCGCAACTCGACAATCTTGCCCCGGTCCGCCTCCAGCTGCTCTTTCGCTTTCGCCAAAGCCGCCCGATCCGATCTGGTCCCCTGAATCAAGGCATTATCGTAAGCCAATATCTTCTTAAGAATATCCATGCGGCTTACAAAATCATTGAAATCCTTGGCGCCGAACAAAACGTCCAAATAGTTCACCTGGCCATTTTTATAAATATCCCGCAGTCGACGGTGCAAGGTCTTGGTCTGGGCTTCCAGGCGCTTGACCAATCGCGCCGACAATTCAACATTGGACCGAATCTGATCTTCCGTTTGTTCCAGTTGGTCATTGATGGCATCAAACTCGCCCTGCGCCGAATCAAGTTCGCCCTGTATTTGCCGCAACTGATCGGAAACGCTGCGCTCCTTGCGGCGGGCCTGTTCCGCCCGGCGCTGTTGTTCTTCCATTTGTTGCTGAATATTGAGCAATTCCTGCTGTTTATTCTCCAGCTCGTCCGCCCACACTGGCGTCATTGCAAAAGAAAAGAATAGCAACAGAACTGCTACCGCCACTCTTTTTTTGTCAGAAGAAAGCTTACCCTGCATCCCGCGCCCCCGTCTCAGACCTTCAAGAATTTCTTAACCGAAATCAAGCTGCCCAAAACCCCAATCGTCATCCCGGCTCCCAGCAAAAAGATATTCACATAGCCCATTAAGGGATATTGCGGCAGTAACGGCAAAAACGCCAGCGATTCGTACACCTGTCCGGTCACCATACTGTAAAACTGCGTCAACAACATTGCCGATATGCAAGCGCCAAGGAATCCCAATAAAATACCTTCAATGATAAATGGCCAACGGATGAACCAATCCGTCGCTCCGACATATTTCATAATCCCAATTTCCCGGCGACGAGCAAACACCGTTAGGCGAATCGTATTCACAATGATGAATAAAGCAGCCAGCCCCAGGAAAATGATCAAAACCAGCCCGAAAATCCTCACCACTCGGGTTAGGCTGAATAGTTGCTCCACGACTTCCTGTCCATAGCGAGCGGCCTCAATCCCTTTAAGCTGAGCGATCGCCAACGCCACTGGCTTGACCCGGTCGGGCCGATCGACCTTGACTTCAAAAGAATTCGGCAAGGGATTGGCTTCGCCCAATTCCGCCAGCAACCCTTGTTGTGCGCCCAACCGTTGCTTAAAACGGGTCATGGCTTCAGCTTTATTGACAAAGGTGACTCGCGTCACTCCCGGCAGTTTGGTAATCCGCGTTCCCACTTCACGCATTTCGACATCATTCAGAGACTCTTGCAGATATACCGTCACCTGAACCTGAGACTCCAAAACCGAGGCCATATGGTTCAGATTCATGACCATGACGGTAAAAATCCCCAGAATCAGCAATGATAAGGCTACTGTCATCAGTGACGCCACACTCATCAGTCCGTTTCGCTTGATGGAGTGGAGCGATTCGGTAATGAAATATTCGGCGGTGCTAATCTTCATAGCCATAGGCTCCCCTGGATTCGTCACGCGTAATACGGCCATTTTCGAGTGCAATGACCCGTTTCATCATCTGGTCTACAATCGGTTTGTCATGCGTAACCATCAAAATAGTGGTTCCAGTTTGATTGATTCGATCAAAAATTTTCATCGTGTCCCAAGAAGTATCCGGATCAAGATTGCCAGTCGGTTCATCGGCGATCAACACCGCCGGATTGTTGACAATAGCGCGGGCTATTGCCACTCGCTGCTGTTCGCCGCCGGAGAGTTGCGCCGGATAGATTTTGGCTTTTGGCAACAAACCTACCAAGTCTAGGACATGCTTGACCCGGCGCTGGATGTCGCGCCGGGAAGCTTCAATAACGCGCATGGCGAAAGCGACGTTTTCGTAACAGGTTTTGTCCGGCAATAGCCGAAAATCCTGAAACACGATCCCGAGTGACCGCCGAAAATAGGGAATCTCCTGCGGTTGCAGCTCACTCAGGTTGCGTCCGTTCACAATGATTTCGCCTGAGGTCACCAATTGCTCGCGAAACAGCAGCTTGATCAGGGTCGACTTTCCTGCGCCGCTCGGCCCAACCACAAAAGCAAATTCACCTTTGCCAATCTTCAGCGTCAAATTGGACAAAGCAACAAATCCATCATCAAAAATTTTAGTAACTTCCATTAATTGTATCAAAGTGATCCAACACTCCTGTTTACAGCAGTTAATAATTTAACTTTATTGTTATTCGACAAGAACAGTGTTTCCCCTTTTTCCATCCATCAGTTTCACGGCGCAACAAGCGTTTCGCAACGCCTGGCTCCGCAGTTCCGCCACACGCTGGCGGCGTCGCTCCATTGACAAGGTATCGTTTTTTGCATGCAAAATTTTCTCCATCAAGCCTTCCGGTGTTAGGTCCGCCAACGTGCCGGCGTGCTGGTCGCCAAGAGTCTCCAAAAAACGTTCAATCTTGGGATCGTACGAAACGCCGACAAAGGGCCGTTCGGTGACTGCCGCAAAAATCAGTGCATGCAGCCGCACTCCCACCAGTAAATCAATATTCCGCACCAATGACAACAATTCAGCAGTATCGCATTTTTGTTCAATAATCCCGTAGGGTTGCCGCATCCGTATAGCGACCTTTTTCGCCGCCAAAACATCATCCGGCCATTGCATCGGGATAAATACGATCCGGGCGCCAATTTCTACGGCAAGACGGTCCGCAACGGCCGCAAACACATCTTTGTAATGATCACGCCCCTGCCATTCGCGGACAGAAAAGCCGATGACGGGCCCTTCGCCTGTCAACCCCAGTTGGGCAATCAACTCTTTTCCCGAATCCGGCGCTGCCGGTTGCAAGGCCAATACCGGGTCGGCAGTGATGGCAACCGTCGGTCGGGTAACGCCCAGCCCCGCCAGTTCGATCAGCGATCCCCTATCCCGAACTGTACCGAAAGCGACCTGATTGCCAATATGGCGCATGAACGCCCGCGCCAACCCGCTGCGGATCGGCCCGATGCCCTGCGCATACAACATAATCGGCCGTCCCAACCAACAAGCCAACTGCATAATCCCGAGATAATAAAAAATACTGCGGCCACTGGTGACATCCTGCAATAAACTGCCCCCACCGCTGATTAACAAATCGCAGCGGTGAATTGCCCGTGCAATACCCCAAAGATTCAAACGGTGAACGGCCGATACTCCATAATGTCGCCGGGTATCCGCAGGGTTGCCGGAAATAACGGTAATGTCCAGCGCGGGATCCATAGCGCGCAAAGCTCCGACCATCGCCAGCAACATGGCCTCGTCACCGGCATTTCCAAATCCGTAATACCCCGAAATGACCAATTTATTCATCCGCTGGCAGTCTCCTTCCCAGTACGAAGGTCAGCGACTGCAGCCAATGGAAAATAATTACCGCCGCCACACCGAGAATTGCGCCCAAAACGAGTCCATTTGCGCCACGAATCAGCGACATTAGAACCGGCGTCCGCATGTGGGCGAAAGTTTCAACCAAAGACCCTTGCGCAATGGTTGCCGCTACTACAAAAGCAAAATGGAAGAATCGCGGCCAATTATTATATAGGGCCATGACAGCCATCAGAAAAGCCGGATGTCCAATAAGAAACTCTTTCTCCCGGGGACGCGCGTACATCGCAATTTCAAGAAACCGACGAAGTTTAATTTCGATTTCCGGCACTGGCACCCCGGCGGAATGGCCGGATCTGCCGACAAATACGTACGCGACGGCGGCTGCCGCCCCAAATGCCATAATAGTTTTGATGTAGGCGGGATAATCCAGCACGTGCAGCAGTTTAGCCCACAAATGCCGGGAATCATCCGCGTCAACGCCAGGGAACAGATTGAACCGGGTCAAATAGACGATACTGATGAGCAAGAGGGGCAAAACAAATGTCAATTTTACTCCCCGAAAAATATCCATTTCCAGCAAAAAGTTTGTATCGGCCAATACTGCCGCAAGATAGGCGCCGCCGATCAGTGACAACAGAAAAGTTCGGCCAATACCGAATAAACCATCACGCAAAATCCGCCATACGGATGCGCCGCCGCGAGGCGCTGAGGTCCGCCAGCAATCCAGCTGCCAGGTCATTGCCAGCACAGGGAATAATACAGCACTGCCCAGTGCTGTGACCTGGCGTACCAAAACAGCCGAACCAAAGAACAGGGGAATGCCCAGAAGCATTGAACCGGCTGCGAGAATCCCGTATTGTATCCGTCTGGACAGGGGAACCGCCACACTGACCAGCAATACGCCGGCCGCCATCGTTCCGATGGTTATCAACAGCAACAGCAATGGATTCGGCCGATAGGGCGCAAATACCGTAGCCGGACCCGTCGGTACGCCAAAAGACTCCAATCCCTGTTTGATGCCGCTAACGTAAGCGACATGCGTTTCCGTCAAATTTTTACCAGGTAATGGCCGTTGATACATCTTTAGGTACTGCATCCGAATATTTCGTTCCCGGCTTCCCAATACTTGCCGATGAATTGCTTCCTGAACGGAAAGTTTGGGTTGTTCGACTTTCAGTAATTGATGCAGCCGAGCCGCCGAATAGTCCGAAAGTCTTGCCAGGTCAAACATGCCATCCTGCATATTGAACTGCAACTGGGTATAATGTTCCAACATTGCCAGCGTGATTCCGCGCTTTTTCATCTCGCCGGCAACCAATGGCAATTGATTTGGGAAGCCTAGAACCTCTTCACCGACAAAGTACATTCCCGTTACGGCCGCCCCAACAGAGTCAATCCGTTCAAAAACCGCCTTCACATCGTCCGGAGTCACTTTCAGATAGTTGGTAGGGCGGGCCAATACAAGAAAGCCATTCGAGGCCGCAGTCTGCATTTCCGAAACAGGCAGGCCCAGATTCCATTTGATCAGTGATTCAAACGGCGCGTCAACAATAAGAAAACGGCGGCCGCCTTCATTATAGTATTTAATCCGGTGCTTGCCGACCCGCCGTTCCAAATCGCTTTGCACCTCCGCAAAACGATCTGTTTCCCGGTCCAGCACGTAAACCTGCCCGGCCGCCAAGCGACCTGACTCGACCTCATGTCGCCACCACCAGTGACTCAAGGTTCCGGCATGATAGCTGTGCAGCATCTGAGTTGTCGATACAGCGGTCACAACTCCTTCGGCCGCTAATTTTTCCAGGTTTGTTTCAAAAATCGCCAGCGATGTCAATCCGGCCGCTTTGAGCTGACGCAAGGCCGATTGCAGAGGAATGCCATCGATCCGAGCCATCTCAACGATTTCCTCGTAGTCCGAAACGAGCTCTACTTGCGTATTGACCCGTTCAATCTTATACCGTTGCCAATTCACCAGCAAGGCGGCCGCCAAGCCAATGGCAATCAGGGCGATGAGAATCCGATTATATCGAAAAACCAGCAAAATTCATTCCACCTTAAAATCGGCTACTCAATGATTGTCCGCGTAAATGACGAGAAACCCCGGTTCCATGACGACCTTGCGAACTGCCACCTTAAATGGCAGACGCGTTAAATCCACCAAGGGAATTTCAGCCAGCAATGAGCCAAAGTTGATACCGCCAGTATTCTTGACTTCCAGTCGGTCACTGCGGAAACGAATCGACTGCGCATCGCCAATGACTTTGCCATCCACGCCCACCGACAGCTTAAGAATTCCCAGATCCACATCGCTCCGGATCTGAATCTTATCTGCTAAGATCTTCACCGTTGGATTTTTGACCTCTTTCACCTTTGCAGCCAGATATTCGGCTAAATCTTTTTCATTCACCTTGATCATGACGTTCAGGTCACGGACATGTCGAACTGTTACGCGCTTATTATTCATCAAATCCGACATATCGAGCCGCGCGTCACCAATCTTTATCCCCACTTCCTGAAGTTTCAGACCATCCAGCCGGGCATCAGCCGATGCCGCCTGGACATTGTCGAACTGACCCTGCCAAAGCGAAACCCCAGGAAAGGATCGCGCCGATACACTATGTTCCCTGGCCGGCATGACTTTTACAAGTGAGCTGTCCAACCAATAGGAAGCCAGCAGTGGGGTGATGATTTCGCTAAAAATGACAAGAGCGCCAACCAGTCCAATTGCTACAGTCTTCTTTGACACGGCGCCCTCCTACATAAGTTTTTGTTTCAGATACGCCTCAATAAACCCATCCAGCTCGCCATCCATGACAGCCTGAACATTGCCGGTCTCAAAACTGGTCCGATGATCCTTCACCATGCTATAGGGATGGAAAACGTACGACCGTATCTGGCTTCCCCATTCGATTTTTTGATAATCGCCGGCAATTTCGGCTTTTTCCGCCGCTTGCCGTTCCCGTTCCAGTTCAAACAGACGCGCCCGCAGCAATCGCATGCATTGTTCCCGGTTTTGAATTTGGGATCGTTCGTTCTGGCACTGTACAATAACACCCGTTGGCAGGTGCGTCATCCGTACGGCCGAATCCGTTTTATTGATATGCTGGCCGCCAGCTCCGCCTGCCCTGAAGGTATCAACTCGCAAATCCTCGGGTCGAATCTCAATCTCAACATTGTCATCGACTTCAGGCATCACGTCAATCGCTGCGAAAGAAGTATGACGCCGGGCATTGGCATCAAAAGGAGAAATCCGCACCAAGCGGTGCACGCCTTTTTCCGCCTTCAGATATCCGTAAACATTCCGCCCGGAAATCAGCAGCGTGGCGCTCTTAACTCCAGCCTCGTCCCCATCTTGAAAATCCATTGTTTCCACTTTAAAGCGATTCCGCTCCGCCCAGCGCACATACATGCGCAATAACATTTGCGCCCAGTCCTGCGCTTCAGTGCCGCCCGCGCCGGCATGCAGGGTCAGGATTGCGTTGTTCGCATCATACTCGCCGGACAGCATCAACGAAAGCTGCAGCTGTTCGAGGTCATGCTCCAGCTCTTTAATCTGTTCTTCCAACTCCGCTTGAACACTGTCATCATTTTCTTCCATGCCTAATTCCCAGAGCGCCAGAACATCATCGCGTCGGTTCTTCAATCCGTAATACTGTTCCACCGGCGCTTTTAGCGCGGTAAGATCCTGCATCACCTTTTGCGCCGCCTGCGGATCGTCCCATAGATCATGGGATCCCGCCACTCGTTCGAGACGGGCTATTTGAATCTCTTTTTCAGCGACGTCAAAGAGACCCCCTAAGTTCTTCAACCTTGCGCCCCAACTCTTCGATAGTCCCTTTCCATTCCGACAAAAGCACTTCTTCTTCACTCCTACAAAAATGGGGCAGGCCCCTTTTTATCATTACATTCCGGGCATAACAGCAGATACTAAAAGTTATGCTCCCTTATTCAGCGCGAATTCGCCAACCGCGCGATTGATCTCATGCGCCAATGACGCCGGAATCCCTTCGATATTTACGTTCAGGAATCCTCTGACGATTGTCGCCACCGCTTCTTCTTCATCCAACCCGCGAGCCATTAAATACTCTATCTCTTCCGGAGCTATCTTGCCGACGGCTGCTTCGTGACTCAATTCCGCATTATCGGTGCGTGCTTCCAATTCCGGCACGGCGTGAATTACTCCGCCCGGAGCAAGCAACAATCCATGGCATTCCAAATGGGCCTTGGATTCCGGAGCGTTTCCGACTAAATGGCCCCGGTTAATAATGACTCCGCCGATCGAAATCGTCCGGGCGACAATCTCCGCCTTGGTTCCCGGCGATTCCAACACCACCCGGCCGCCCACATCCATATGCGAACCTGGCGGCGCCACCAGTATGGAATTGATCCGCGCCACCGCGCCAGGCGCCGCAAGGCGGGTGCTTGGATACATTTGAATATCCTTCACTTTTTGCATGCACACATAGTTGGAGATGAACAGGCCATTTTCTTCCACAATCACGCCGGTACGGGGGCGAACTGTGATTTCCTCACCCCAACGGTGAATCATGGTGAAAGTCAATTTTCCGCCCTTCTTGACATAAAACTCGCTGATCCCGATGTGCGCTCCCCGTTTCACATTCGGATCGGTCGCGCAACCAGTGATGACATGCAGTTCTGCGCCTTCTTCCACGATGATCATGTTGTGAACGTCCTGGATCAGACCCTCCTGCCCAATATAAAGACAGGCCTGTACAGGTTCGGAAATTTTTTGCCCGGCCAACGCCCGGATAAAATAGCCATGCTCCTGATGCAGCGCCGCCCGGGCCGTATATTTATCGGCATCCGGCGCAACCGCCCGCCACCAATAATCCGTCAGCCAATCGTGGCACTTCAACGCCGCGTCGGTAGACATAATCTCCACTCCATCAGCGGCTATGTCGCAATGCGACACCGAATGATCCATCTGCATATAGGTTCCGGCACGGCCCGTTCCGGAAGTATCCAGGCCGATCGTTTCCAGCTGTCGCCGCTTCTCCGCCGGCAATGCCGTCAAATCAGGCACGGGAGCATCTTCGCGGCCATGTTCGACATAGCTTTCCAAGTCGACATCGGCGCCATATACCGCTTTTTTGTCAATCGCCGCCTTGGCCTTTTCATTCAGAACATCTTGCTTGTTCATCGCCATCCCCCCCTCAGATCGCACAGCGGATGCATTCTTCATAACCCTTGTGCTGGATGCATTGCAACATTTCCTGCGCGTTGCCACTACAAGAAAGCGTGCCCTTATACATCACATGGGCGACATCCGCCGGCACATATTGAAGAATATGGCCGGTATGAGTAATGATCAGGCCGGACTTGGTTCGTTCCTCCCTTTGCTTCCGTACGGAGGCTTCCTGCACGTCAGCGTGGCCGCGGGATAAAATCCGATTGGCCGCTTCACCAACCAACGCGATATTTTCAATGTCAACCCCGGATTCCGGTTCATCCAGTAATAATAGATCCGGCTTTTGCGCCGTCAATTGCAAAAGTTCCGAACGCTTGATCTCGCCGCCGGAAAACCCTTCATTGACATTACGCTCCAAAAAATCGGTCATATTGAGCTTGGCGGCCAGAACATTTGCATCCGCTTGTTGCCGCGAACAAATCCCTACCATCTGGCGAACCGATAATCCCCGGACCGTAGGCGGTCGTTGGATCATTACGCCGATACCGGCGCGGGCTCGCTCGTAAACAGGCGCTTCCGTGATATCGACACCTTTGAACCAGATTTTCCCTGCGGTGATCCGATAGCGGGGAAATCCCATGATTGCGCCGATCAATGTTGATTTTCCCGTGCCGTTGGGACCGAACAGAACATGCACCTGCCCCGGCTTAATTTCAAGATTGACATCATGCAAAATAGGCCTATCTCCTACTGCTACTGCCAAGTTCTCGATCTTTAGCATATCCAAGCCCCCAAGCTCGCTTTATTTTGCGCCGCAGCATTTCTTGTATTTCTTACCGCTGCCGCATGGGCACAACTCGTTGCGCCCCACCGTTTCCTTGGCTCGTACCGGCTCATTCGGCAGAGCTTCATCGCCATGGCTTGTCGTAGCTTGCGCCAGACGATCTTCCGCCTGTGTCACGATGTTGACCCGATAAATGTAACGGACGATGTCTTCCTGAATATGTTCGATCATCTGGCCAAACATATCGAAAGCCTCAATCTTGTACTCGATCAGCGGGTCTTTCTGGCCGTAAGCCCGCAGTCCGATCCCCTGCCGCAGCATGTCCATCGCATCGAGATGGTCCATCCACTTGGCGTCAACGACCTTCAGCATGACAACCTTTTCGAGTTCCCGCATATTATCGGCGCCAAACAAAACTTCCCGGCGGTCATAATTTTCATTGGCCGCCTCCAGCAAGTCTTCACGAACCTCTTCCCGGCTCATGCTTTCCAGATCGGCTTTCGTCAGATCGCCTTCCGCCGCAAACAAATCCACCGCGTATTCGATCAATCCGTCTAGATCCCATTCCTCCGGATGCGTTTTTTCGTTCGCAAACAATTCCATGCCATGGTCGATCAATTTTTCGATCATAAAGAAAATATTTTCGCGCAGATTCTCGCCGTGCAAAATCTGTCGGCGTTGCCCATAGATCACTTCGCGTTGCTGGTTCATCACATCATCATATTCCAGAACGTGTTTACGGGTATTGAAATGTTGCGCTTCGACCTTTTTCTGCGCCTGTTCGATCGAACGGGTAATCAACGAATGCTCAATGGGTTCGTCCTCTTCCATGCCGAGTTTATCCATCAGGGAAGAAATGTTTTCCGCACCGAACAACCGCATCAAATCGTCTTCCAGCGACAAGTAAAATCGGGAAGAACCTGGATCTCCCTGCCGTCCCGAGCGACCGCGCAGCTGATTGTCAATTCGCCGGCTTTCGTGCCGTTCCGTACCGATGATATGCAAACCGCCCAGCTCAGGAACCCCTTCGCCCAAAACGATATCCGTGCCGCGGCCCGCCATGTTGGTGGCGATCGTAACCGCCGCACGCTGGCCGGCCTGGGAAATAATCTGGGCCTCCATCTCATGGAACTTCGCGTTCAGCACACTATGGGGAACCCCTTGCCGTTTCAGCATCGCTGATAAATCTTCCGACTGGACGATGGAGGTTGTACCAACTAGGACCGGCTGTCCTTTGGCGTATAGTTCCGCGATCTCCGATACTGCCGCTTTATATTTGCCTCGCTTTGTTTTGTAAATCACATCCGGATGATCGAGCCGAACCATCGGTCGATGGGGCGGGATAACAATGACGTCAAGCCCGTAGATCTTGCGGAATTCCTGCTCTTCCGTTTTGGCCGTGCCAGTCATACCGGCCAACTTATTGTACATCCGGAAATAGTTCTGAAACGTAATCGTGGCCAGGGTCTGACTTTCCCGCTCAATCTTGACACCTTCCTTGGCTTCAATCGCCTGATGCAATCCATCGGAATAACGGCGTCCAAACATCAGCCGTCCGGTGAATTCGTCGACGATGATGACTTCGCCGTCTTTCACCACATAGTCCTTGTCGCGATGCATCAGTGCATGCGCCCGCAACGCCTGATTAAAGTGATGGGAAAGTTCCATATTTTCATTGTCGTAAAGATTCCGGACGTTGAGCGCCTTCTCAGTCTTGGCGACGCCGATTTCCGTCGGCGCCACCGTATGCAGCTTTTCGTCGACGGTATAATCTTCGCCTTCTTTTAATTTAGGTACTACTTTGGCCAACACATAGTAAAGATCCGTCGATTTTTCCCCCGGTCCCGAAATAATCAACGGCGTCCTTGCTTCATCAATCAAAATCGAGTCCACTTCGTCCACGATCGCATAATTCAATGGCCGTTGCACCATTTGATCCGAATAGATGACCATATTATCGCGCAGATAATCAAACCCGAACTCGTTGTTTGTTCCATAGGTAATATCCGCCGCGTAAGCAGCCTTGCGCTCGTCGAAATCCAAACCGTGAGAAATCAGCCCCACCGATAAGCCCATGAAATTATAAATTTTCCCCATCCATTCACTGTCACGCTTTGCAAGATAATCATTGACCGTGACCAGATGAACGCCCTTGCCTTCCAATGCATTCAGGTACACCGCCAGCGTGGCCACCAGAGTCTTGCCTTCGCCGGTTTTCATTTCGGCGATCTTCCCCTCATGCAAGGTCACGCCGCCAAGAAGCTGAACGTCAAAATGCCGCATTCCCGTTGTTCGCAAGGAGGCCTCGCGAACGGCTGCAAAAGCCTCCGGCAGCAACAGGTCCAATGTTTCACCATTTTCAAGACGCTGACGAAACTCAACCGTCTTAGCTGCCAAAGAGGCATCACTTAATTTCTGCATCGAGGGCTCAAGCGAATTGATTCGCTCCACGTATTCCTCCATGCGACGGATTTCATTTTCATTATCGTCACCAAACAATTTTTTCAAAAAACCTAACAAAACAGATCACTCCTTTGCCTATCTAAGATATTTTATCAGAGTCCTATATAAAGTGCAAAAAATAGCGCAAACAAGCACTCGTCAGGAAAAATTGCGCAAGCTGAAAAACCAAAAGGGATCGCGCCGAAACTTTCGTTATCGGCGCGATCCCTGGAAGCAAAAAACGTCCTAATGTCCTTGGTTCAAAATTCCGGTTCCAGCAAACCGTAGTATCCGTCCTTGCGGCGATACACCACGTTCACCTGTTCCGATTCGATGTTCAGGAACATGAAAAAATCATGGTTCAGCAGATTCATTTGCAGAATCGCTTCTTCCGGATCCATCGGTTTCACCGCGAATCGTTTGGTCCGAACGATAGCATCCTCTTCCACTTCCGGAATCGTCACAGAGGAAGCTACATCAGCCCGGAAACCGCTGCCCCGGAATTTTTTCTCCAGTTTAGTCTTATACTTGCCAATTTGCTTCTCGATTTTGTCCATGACTTGATCAATCGAAGCATACATGTCGGCGGTCCGTTCTTCTCCCCGGATCAACAGTCCATTAACAGGCACGGTTACTTCCACATGATGAAAATTCCCAGTCTGGTGACGACCCTTTTCTACGGAGAGAATGACTGTAATGTCACCCGTCTTGTCAAAATACTTGGTAACCTTTTTGACACGTTTTTCCACGTATTCTTTCAAGGGAGGCGTAATGTCGAGATTTTTGCCGCGTACAGTAATAGCCATAAGATCCATGCTCCTTTCCTGATCTATGGTATTATTATTCGGCGTCATTCCCGAAAACTCCTGCGGAAATAAAAGGATTCCGCAGAAATATACGCATGTTGCCTATATTTTTATAATTTTGTGACATGAGCGGCTTCTTGTCGATTGTTGACCGCCACCACCTCATATTCCACCGATTGACCCGTTTCAAGACAACGAAATCCCTTCGCATCGATTGCCGAATAATGCACGAAAAGATCATCACCTGTCGATTGCTTAATGAAGCCGTACCCCCTTTCTGCGTTAAACCACTTCACCTTTCCAACCATAGTAAGATCCCTCCTAAAAAAAAGTACCGACCGCAATAAGCAGCCGGCATCTATAAGTATATTCCCCTATGACCAAATAGCAAACTCGAAAACCGGCATATATTGCCCATATATACCATAAAAATGACATAATCGATAAATTTTGGCTTAAAAAACCCAAAAATATGAGATATACCTTTGAATTTTGCCCATTTTCCTCATGTTGTTCATTATTTTTTCTGATCGATGCAAAAAAAGCGGCTACCCGTCCGACAAACAAACTCGAATATATTATTCTTTCATTGTTGGCTGCGCCCCAACCATTCCGCAGAAAAGGCGCAAAAGAAAATAGCAAAAGACGCAAAACCTGGGCTAAAAAAAATCAATTAGTACATTTGTTAGTGCAAAAAGGAAAACCCTTCCAAGAGAGAATCTCGGAAGGGTTGAATATTTTGGCGTCCCAGGAGGGAATCGAACCCCCGACCAATGGATTAGAAGTCCATTGCTCTATCCCCTGAGCTACTGGGACACTGGGTTGCCACTGTCCAGACAAAAAAATATGGAGCGGGTGAAGGGAATCGAACCCTCGTAATCAGCTTGGAAGGCTGACACTCTACCATTGAGTTACACCCGCACCTGTGTATGGTCGGAGCGGCAGGATTTGAACCTGCGACCCCCTGCTCCCAAGGCAGGTGCTCTACCAAACTGAGCCACGCCCCGTCGATGCGAGGATTATTGTACTACACAATGTTTGCGAATGTCAAGCACAACAACGGTTCAA
>CAZRQI010000001.1:0-42077 GCA_964602025.1 uncultured Veillonellaceae bacterium | reverse complement strand
AGAAGACGTGGATTATTTCCTGGCGGAGTTTCCCGCCATCGTCGGGCGCCTGCGCAACATGTCGCCGCTCTACGCGATGCGGGGGACAATCCAGCAGCGTTGCGATTCGACGTCATGCAAGGAATCTGAATGTAAAATCAGGGGGTCTTGAGTATGTATTCGCAAAAAGTAATGGATCATTTTTCAAACCCGCGCAATGTCGGGGAACTGTCGAACGCCGATGGCGTGGGGGAAGTCGGCAACGCCAAATGCGGCGATATCATGAAGATTTTTCTCAAGGTGGAGAACGGCGTTATCGAGGATGTGAAGTTCCAGACATTCGGTTGCGGTGCGGCGATCGCCACGAGCAGCATGGTGACGGAAATGGTCAAGGGAAAAAGTCTGGAGGACGCACTTCGGGTGACCAATGAAGCGGTGGCGGAAGCGTTGGACGGACTGCCGCCGGTCAAAATGCACTGTTCCAATCTGGCGGCCGATGCCGTGCATGCCGCGATCAAGGATTACATGGAGAAGCATCCGAACGGCTGATTTTTTTCTTCTGGCTGTTGATAAAGGCCCATCTGCTGTTTCCAGGAGCCGCCAAACGGCTCCTTTTCCGTTGTTGCCGGTTGGCGCAGCAAATTGACAAGAGTTCGGTAAATTGTGTATAATTCCTTGAGAATGCGCCCGTTAGGCCAATTGGAGGTTAAAGCATGACCGGAAATGAATTGAGACAAAAATATCTGCAATTTTTCGCTGGGAAAGACCATTTGATTCTGCCCAGTTATCCCTTGGTTCCCGACAATGATCCGAGCCTGTTGCTGATCGGGGCGGGAATGGCTCCGTTCAAACCATTCTTTACCGGGAAGATGAAGCCGCCCCATTTGCGGATTGCGACCTCCCAGCGTTGCATCCGGACGGGGGATATCGAGAACGTCGGCCGGACGGCCCGCCATCACACTTTCTTTGAAATGCTGGGTAATTTTTCGTTCGGCGATTATTTCAAGAAGGATGCCATCGCCTGGGCCTGGGAGTTTGTGACAAAAGAACTGGCCCTGGCGCCGGAAAAACTTTGGGTTACCATCTACACTGACGATGATGAAGCTTTTGAAATCTGGAACAAGGATATCGGTCTGGCCCCGGAACGCATTATCCGGATGGAGGATAATTTTTGGGAAATCGGTACCGGTCCCTGTGGCCCCTGTTCGGAGATTTATGTTGATTTGGGCGAGGACCGCGGCTGCGGCAAACCGGATTGCGCAGTCGGCTGCAATTGTGATCGCTATCTGGAAATCTGGAATCTGGTCTTTACCCAGTTTAACCGCAACGATGACGGCAGCTACACGCCGCTGGCCAAGAAAAACATCGATACCGGCGCCGGCCTGGAACGGATCGCTTCGGTGCTGCAAAACAAAAAGTCGAATTTCGAGACGGACTTACTCTTCCCGATTATTGAGCATGCCATGAAAGTGGCCGGCGTCGAATATGGCAAACAGGCCCGAACTGATGTATCCCTGAAGGTGATTGCCGACCATGCCCGCAGCGTGACGGTGATGATTTCCGACGGAATTCTGCCGTCCAACGAGGGGCGGGGGTATGTGTTGCGCCGCTTGCTGCGCCGCGCGGTCCGGCACGGACGCCTCCTGGGAATCGACAAGGCCTTTTTGGCCGATATCGTGGATGTCGTGGCGGAAATCTTCCGGATGCCGTATCCGGATATCGGCGAAAAACGGGAATATATCAAAAAGATCATTCAGCTGGAAGAGGCCCGGTTCAGTGAAACTCTGGCGCAGGGAACCGAGCTGTTGAATCAGCAGATTGAAGTTTTGATTGCCGACGGCGGGGATACGCTCGACGGCGCGGTCATATTCAAACTATATGACACATTCGGTTTTCCATGGGAATTGACGGATGAAATTCTGGCCGAGCAAGGTCTGAAACTGGACAAGGCCGGATTCGACAAGGCAATGGCCGAACAGCGGGAACGAGCCCGGGCGGCGCGGCAGGAAGAAGCGGCGGCCGTTGTGATTCCCGATTTGTCGGGTTTGGGCGTCGATAAGTTGCGCGTCGATTATTCGGCGAGCGTTGCGACTGTGGTCGGCATGTTCCGCGAAGGCAGGATCGTGACTGAAACCCGGGATGGCGAAGAGGTTGCGGTTATTTTGGATGTGACGCCGTTTTATGCCGAGGGCGGCGGTCAGGTCGGCGATGTCGGACTCCTGACGGGACCGCTGGGGAAAGTGGAAGTCGCCACAACCCGCAAGCTGCCGGATGGAACCGTATATCACCTGGGTCAGGTGACCGAAGGGTTCCTGAAACAGGGAGACGCTGTCAAGATCGAGTTGGACAGAGAGCGACGCGCGGCCAGCGCCCGGAACCATTCCGCGACGCACCTCCTCCAGGCGGCGTTGCGTCAGGTTTTAGGAACGCACGTGAATCAGGCGGGCTCCTATGTGGGCCCGGATCGTCTGCGGTTCGACTTTTCCCATTTTTCGGCCATGACGCCGGAAGAAATCGCGACTGTGGAATTAACCGTTAACCGGGCGATTTTGACGGATACCCATATCGGCACGATCGAAACCAGCCAGGAAATGGCCAAACAGATGGGGGCCATGGCCCTGTTCGGCGAAAAGTACGGTGAAAAAGTGCGGGTGGTCGTTGTCGGCGATATTTCCAAGGAATTGTGCGGCGGCACCCATGTGGAGTCGACCGGTGAAATCGGCCAGTTCAAGATTATCGCCGAATCCAGTGTCGGCGCCGGCTTGCGACGGATTGAAGCCGTGACCGGGCTGGCGGCTCTGGAATATGCCAATCAACGGGAAGCCATTCTGGAACAGGCGGCGCAACTTTTGAAGACCCGTCCGGAAGAATTGGTCAGTCGGTTGGAGCTTTCCCAAAATCATGTGCGGGAATTGGAAAAAGAAATTGCGGCGCTGCAGAAACAGCTTTCCCTGGGCATCGTGCAGGAACTACTGCAGCAAGTGCGGGATGTCAAAGGAATCCGTTATATTGCGGCTGCGGTGAGTGCGCCGGATATGGATGAATTACGCTCCATCGCCGACCGGGTCCGCGATGGCCTTGCTGGCGGCGTAGTGGTATTGGGCGCGGTTGTCGGCGATAAGGTGAACTTTGTGGCGATGGCCGGCAAGGAAGCGGTTGGGCGCGGCGTCCATTCCGGCAATATTGTCAAGGAAGTGTCTTCGGCGGCTGGCGGCGGCGGTGGTGGCCGACCGGAAATGGCGCAGGCCGGCGGCAAGAAACCGGAAAAGTTGTCGGATGCGTTGTCGTTGGTCGAGGCGATTCTGGAAAAACAGGTGAAATAAAATGTCGTTCTGCGGCAGGAACCTGTCCGCCACAGTCGAATAATAAATTTAATGGGATGAATCGCTTTCGATTCAGGAAGGAGATGGCCAGGATGAGTTTTTCCGCCGATGAAACAATTCATACTCCTTTGGCGGCCGGCGAAAATCTCGGCGTGGATTCTTCCGGCGTGAATTTTGACGAGACCATGAAATTTACGGTGGAGAAGGAAAAAACCGAAGCCGGTAAGATTCTGGACGCCGTGTATGCGGCCCTGAAGGAGAAGGGGTATAATCCGATCAATCAACTGGTTGGATATTTGCTCTCCGGCGATCCCACCTATATTACAAATTTTAAGGAGGCCCGCAGCCAGATTCGACGGGTGGAGCGGGATGAACTGCTGGAAGAGCTGGTGCGTTTTTATTTGAAGGATCGGTAAGCTTTTTGTGAGTTATTGCCGCTGTGAGAATGTTCACGGCGGTATTTTTTTGCAGCGATGGAGTGGAGGTGGCAGAATGCGTATTTTAGCGCTCGATTTGGGGGAAAAACGAATCGGCGTGGCGGTCAGCGACGAGTTGCTGATGACGGCGCAGGGATTGTGCGTTATTGCCAGCAAAGGAGCGGCGAAGGATCTGGAGCAGATTGCGGAATTAATCCGAAATCGGGCGGTCTCGATAATCGTTCTGGGTCTGCCCCGAAACATGGACGGCAGCATTGGCCCCATGGCGGAAAAAGTCCGCGAATTCGGCCGGCTGTTGCAGGATCAACACCCGGATGTTCCGGTGGAGTACTGGGATGAACGTCTCACGACCGCAGGGGCGCAGCGGATGTTGATCGGCGCCGATATCAGCCGGGTAAAACGACGCCAGGTTGTGGACAAAGTTGCCGCGGTCCTGATTCTTCAGGGGTATCTGGACCGCCGGTCGAATCGGTGCAGTGCGGCGTCGCGGGATGACGGCAGTGGCATTGACAGGTAAAGCGTTATAGTATACCATTAAATCACATTATTTATTGCGAGGTGTATTATGGCTGATTTTGAACATGACGAGGCGGAAGAAGTCGAGATATTTACGGATGAAGAGGGAAATGAATATTATGTTCATCGGTATATTGATATCGGCGAAAAGAAATATGCAATTTTAGTCTATATCGACGACGAAGAGGATCTCGACGACGAAGACGCCGGTTGCGGTTGCGGCGATGAATCGTGCGGTTGCGACGATGAGTGCGAGGTAGAGATCGCCCGTTTGGAAACTTTGGCCAACGGGGAATCAACATTCGTTTTCATCGACCCGGAGGATCCGGAATATGACAAAGTTTGCGAGGCTTATGAGAAGCTGATGGATTCCGAACCTTATGAAGCCTGACCGGCTTCTTTTTTTCTGTGGGGGTGCTTCTGCCAAATCGTCCGGAAAAGGGACTTCAACCCGCCTGTTGCTGGCTGCGGCAGCCTTGCTGCTGGTTGGCGGAGCGATTCTGGCCTTTGGCTGGTATTCCAATCAACTGAAATCGGTTGCGCCGGGTGATGGAAAAAGCGTGACGGTACGGGTTAAACCGGGCATGACAACCGGGGATATCGCCGGTATTCTTTGGGATCACGGGCTAATCCGCGACAAAAATTCCTTTCTGGTTGCCGCGAAACGGGCCGGCCTCGATAAATCCCTGCAGGCGGGCGAGTATGAACTGTCCCGCAATATGGATGTCCGCCGGATGATTGAGGTCATGGCCAAAGGCGAAACCGTGTTTTCCCAATTCACAACGCCGGAAGGATACACGGTGGAACAAATTGCCGCTTTGCTGGAGGAAAAGGGACTGGCCCGACGGGACCGTTTCCTGACCCTGGCTCGTGAATATGCCCCGTTTGACCGGGAACCTTCCCGTCCTGACGTAAAGTACCGGGCGGAGGGCTTTCTCTTTCCCGATACCTATCGAATCAGCAAAGGCGCCGGGGAAGAAGAAATCCTGCAGACCATGGCCGGGGAGTTCCAACGAAGGTTTACGCCGGACCTGCGCGAAAAAGCCGCTAACATAGGCCTGTCCGCCTATGAGGTCGTTGTGCTGGCATCCCTGATTGAAAGGGAAGTCCAAGTTGCGAAGGAACGGCCGATGGTTGCCCGGGTATTTCTGAATCGGCTGCAATTGGGGATGCCGTTGCAGTCCTGTGCAACGATCCAGTATATTTTGGGATATCCAAAAGAAGAATTGACCATCGCCGATACACAACTGCCATCACCATACAATACCTATCTCCATCCTGGATTGCCGCCCGGACCGGTTGCCAGTCCTGGATTGGCATCTATTCAGGCTGCGCTGAATCCGACGGAAGGGGATTGGCTGTATTTCGTTGTCGACGGCAAGACCGGCGGCCATCGGTTCAGTCGGACCCTGGCCGAGCACGAGGCGGCGATCGGACAAATCGGGAAATGAGGAGAATCATTGAAACTACCTGAATTGCTGGCGCCTGCCGGCGACATGGAACGACTGAAAATTGCGCTCGCGTATGGAGCCGATGCCGTCTATCTAGGCGGCAAAAATTTTGGGCTCCGGGCGTTCGCCGACAATTTTTCACCGTCGGAGCTGGCGGAAGCCTGCCAGTATGCCCATTTCCGATCGCGCAAGGTATACGTGACCGTGAACATGTTCCCGCATAATGCTGAGATGACCCTGTTGCCCGACTATCTGACCACTTTGGCGGACATCGGCTGTGATGCAATTCTAGTGGCGGATCCTGGCGTATTTCGGACTGCCCGGAAAGTGGTTCCCCAACTGCCGGTTCATATCAGCACCCAAGCCAACACGACCAATTGGCAATCGACGCTGTTCTGGCAGGAGCAGGGCGCGAGCCGCATCGTTCTGGCCCGGGAACTGTCGTTGGCGGAGATTCGGGAGATTCGGCAAAACGTTGCAGCGGAATTGGAGTGCTTTGTACACGGCGCGATGTGCGTATCGTATTCCGGACGTTGCCTGATGAGCGCCTACATGACGGGACGGGAGGCGAACCGGGGAGAATGCGCCCAGCCCTGTCGCTGGCGCTACGCCCTGGTGGAGGAAAAACGCCCGGGACAGTATTTTCCGGTGGAGGAAGACGAACACGGGACGTATATCCTGAATTCGAGGGATTTGTGCCTGTTGGAACATTTGCCGGCGCTGGCGGCGGCAGGAGTCGAGAGTTTCAAGATCGAGGGCCGGATGAAAAGTGTCCACTATCTGGCAACGGTGGTCCGGGTGTACCGGGAGGCGTTGGACCGGATGGCCGCCGATCCTGCGGCGTATGCGGTTTCGGATCTATGGCGGGAAGAGCTGGACAAGATCGCCAGCCGCGGTTATACAACCGGCTTTTTCAATGGACCGCCGGATGCCGACATGCAGGAATATGAAACGGTTCGGGTGTTGCCGGAGTGGGAATACTCGGGGCTGGTCAGGCAGTGGGACGCCGGGCGGGGAATGGCCCTGGTCGAACAACGCAATCATATGCAGCGCGGGGACGAGATCGAGATTATCCGTCCCAATGGAACCATCTTCCGACAGACCTTGGCGGATATGACCGATGCGGACGGGATGCCGATCGAACGGGCACCGCATCCGCAACAGTTGCTATGGCTGCGGTTGACGGACGCAGTCGGCGATTATTCAATGATCCGGCGTCGACGCCGCAATGACCGGATTTTTCAGTCCACTCCTTCGGATGAGTAGCCAAGATCAGGCCTCTTGTGATAAAATTATAAAATCAAAAGTTGTAAAGGCGAGGCAATGGACGCGATAAAACAAAAACGGATTCTGGTGTTGCACGGGCCCAATCTGAATCTGTTGGGCCGACGGGAACCCGAGGTTTATGGCAAATTGACGTTGCCGGAGTTAAATGCCCTGTTGCAGGCGAAAGCGGCGGAACTGGGCGTGACGGTCGAATGTGTCCAGACCAACCACGAAGGCGTGATGGTCGACACGATTCAGGCGGCGGAAGGACGGTTTGACTTTATTCTGATCAATCCGGCCGCATTTACGCATTACAGCGTGGCTGTGCGGGACGCCCTTGCGGCGGTTTCGGTTCCGGCCATCGAAGTCCATTTGTCGAATATTTATCGCCGGGAAGAATTCCGACACCATTCCGTTACGGCGGCAGTCGCAGTAGGACAGATCGCCGGCCTGGGGGCGCAGGGATATCTGCTGGCATTGCAGGCGGCCTGCGGGTTATTGGAAAACAGGAGCAACTCAATTTGATGACTTCATGGGGAAAACTTGCGTTCTGGTTAGGTCAACAGGAACTGGAAGCTGTTCTGGTGGCCGGTCGGACGAATGTGAGATACTTCAGCGGGTTTGCCGGATCGGCCGGTGTTTTGGCGGTGTCAGGCGATGTCCGCAAAATTTTCGTGGATTTCCGCTATGTTGAACAAGCGGAACAAATGGCGCCCGAGTTTGAAGTGGTCCGGTGCCAGGGAAACCCCCTGGATGCGGCGGCTGATTTTTTACAGCAGCAGGCGTGGCATAGCATCGGCTTCGAGGAAGAAATCTTGACGGTGACGGAATTCAGCCGTCTTCAGTCAAAAGTACCCGCAGACCGTTGGCGTCCGGTTCGGTTGGAGCCGTTGCGGACCGTGAAAACGGCGGCGGAGATCGAAAGCATCGCGACGGCCGCCGTGATCGCCAATACCGCCCTGACGAATTTGTTGCCAATGATCCGGCCGGGTGCGACGGAGATAGAACTTGCCGCTGCGTTGGAATATGAGATGCGCAAACTGGGATCCGAGAAACCCGCGTTTGAAACGATTTTGGCCAGCGGACCGCGTTCTGCGCTTCCTCATGGCTCTGCCTCCGGGAAAAAGCTCGCTGCCGGCGATTTCGTGGTGATCGATTTTGGCGCAACCTATTCGGGGTATCGTTCCGACATGACCCGGACAGTATGTGTGGGAACAGCTTCCGCCAGGCAGCGGGAAGTCTATGGAACGGTGCTGAAAGCTCAGTTGGCGGGTTTGGCGGCGGTTCGTCCCGGCGTATTGTGCCGGGATGTTGATCAAGCCGCACGGGCGGTTATTGAAGCCGCCGGATATGGAGCGCATTTCGGGCATGGGCTCGGACACGGCGTGGGTCTGGATATTCACGAAAGCCCCCGGTTATCGCCGACGGCCGGCGAATCCAGACTGGAACCCGGCATGATGGTTACGGTGGAGCCGGGTATTTATCTGCCGGGCTGGGGCGGAGTCCGGATTGAGGATCTCGTGGTGGTTACGGAAACGGGTTGCCGGATTCTCAGTCCGATGACCAAAGATTTGCTGGAACTGAACGAAACGATCGGTTGCCACTTGGAAGGTCTCATTTAAATGAAGGGGTGGAGTACAAATGATTTCGAGCAATGAATTTCGGAACGGCGTGACGGTGGAGATGGACGGGGATGCCTGGCAGGTGGTTGAGTTCCAGCATGTCAAGCCCGGCAAGGGCGCAGCGTTCGTGCGGGCGAAAATGAAAAATATCCGAACCGGCGCCGTGGTTGAGCGGACATTCAATCCGGGCGAAAAAATGGCCCGGGCCCATCTCGACAACCGGCAAATGCAGTATTTGTATGAATCGGATGGCGCATACAATTTCATGGACAACGAAAATTTTGAACAGATCGCCATTACGGCGGAACAATTGGGCAACGCGACAAATTTCCTCAAGGAAAACATGAATATCAGCGTGCAGTTTTACCAGGGCGCAATCATGGGAGTTGACCTGCCGGTTTCCGTTGAACTGGAAGTAGTGGAAACCGATCCCGGCATCCGTGGCGATACCGCGACCGGCGGTACCAAACCGGCCAAGGTGGAGACTGGTTACGTGGTGAAAGTGCCGCTCTTCATCAATATTGGCGATGTTCTGCGGGTCGATACCCGAACCGGCGACTACATCGAACGGGCGTAACTAGACTGCGAATACAAGACGGCGTGTTTCAAAAATCCCGTTTCGACGGGATTTTTATGCTATTGGCCAAACTGTGCGCAGTATTCGCGAAAAGTGTATAAAATAGAAGGGATATTCAAATGATAAGTTGAATATAATTACAACGGAAAGAACAGGCGTGCAGTCTCGCCGTAAGGAGGGGCCGAAGTGGATAATTCCAAAGTGACGGACATTGCGGGAGACCAGGGGATGGATTTGGGCAGCGTTCGAATTGCCGATGAAGTCATTGCTTCGATTGCGGGTATCGCGGCGGTCGATGTCACCGGCGTGGTTGGTATGAGCAGCGGCCTGATCGGCGGCATGGCGGAAATGATGGGGAAAAAGAATCCGGCCAAGGGCGTCAAGGTTCAGGTCGGCGCCCGGGAAGTGGCGGTGGATTTGTATATCATTGTCGAATATGGTCTGCGGATTCCGGATGTGGCGCTACAGGTCCAGGAAAAAGTGAAGGAAGCCGTGGAAACCGCAACCGGTCTGTCGGTGATTGAAGTCAATGTTCATGTGCAGGGAGTCGGATTCTCCCAGGTCGACACGGATGAAGAACTCCGGTTGCGATAGGAGGACTGCGGATGAGCATTATTGACAGAATCATTCTTTCGATCTATACGATCTTGTTAACCGTTCTTTCCCTGATCGCCATCCTACTGTCAGCGAAAATTTTGCCGCAGGAATATTGGCAGCAAGGACTGTCGCTCATTTATGGGCGTTGGGAAGCGGCGCTGATCGGCGGAGTGTTTTTTCTGGTCAGTATCCGTCTCTTGCTGGCTGGACTGCGGTCGCGGCGAGGGCCCAGTAAAATCGTGCATCAGACGGAAATGGGCGTGGTCGAAATTTCGATCGGCGCCGTGGAGGATCTGATTGCCAAAACTGCCCGCCACACCCGGGGAGTTCGGAACGCCAAGGTGCATATTAAGCAATTGGCGGAGGAAGTCAAGGTGGATTTGCGGATCGTGGTGGGACCGGAATACAATATTCCGAAGGTCGCGGCGGAAATACAGCAGCGTACTCAGGAATACCTGAAAAATACCGTGGGCGTTTCGATGAGCGAAGTCCGGATTTTGGTAAACGATATTTCCAATGAGTTCAAAAGCAAGACGCGCGTGGACTGAGAACGGGGAGGAAAAAACATGGACCCGATTTTGTTTCAGGAAATCTGGCAGGCGCACAGCGGCAAGATCATAGGGGTATCCATCGGCTTTTTTCTGGGACTGTTGATTCTTGCCATTGGTTTTTTTCAAGCGCTGTTTGTGTTGTTTTGCATGGTTGTCGGGTATATTGTCGGGAAAAGGATCGATGATAAAGAAGATTTGATGGAGATTTTGGATAAGTTGTTACCTCCGGGAACCCATCGATAGATAGGAGCGCAAAGAATAACATGAGTCGAAGAAAGGCCCGGGAACTAGCTTTACAGATTTTATTCCACCTGGATTTTACCGGCGGTTCTCCCCGGGAAGTCATCGCCGCTGTTTATGGCATGCAGGATGAAACAATGACGGACAGCGTGCATGAGTATGTGGAATGGGTGGTTTTGGGGACGTTGGAGCATCAGGCGGAAATCGACAAGCTGATTTCGGAACTGGCGCACGATTGGAAGCTGGATCGCATGGGCGGGGTGGATCGCGCCGCTACGCGGATGGCGATTTACGAAATCAAGTTCGGCGAGAGCCGGATCCCGCCGCGCGCCGCGGTGAACGAAGCGGTGGAGTTGGCCAAGCATTATGGTTCCGAAGAGTCGGGACGATTTGTCAACGGAATTTTGGGATCCCTGGTGCGAGGCTTGCCGGAATAAGATGGAAGTGGCTGTTGGGGTCGATACCAGCTGTTATACCACATCTACCGCCGCATTGGACCAGTCGGGCAACCTGATTGCCGACTGCCGGATTCCTTTGCAGGTGAAGCCGGGTGGCAAAGGGTTGTCCCAGTCGGAGATGGTTTTCCAGCATGTCCGTAACTTGCCGGTTGTCATGAAGGAGTTGCGCCGTGCAATCGGGATGGAAGCCAGGATTGTCGCCGTCGGCGCATCGTGGCGCCCCCGGCCGCTGGAAGATTCCTATATGCCGGCATTCCTCGCCGGATTCGGCCTGGCGGAAGCGCTCAGTGCAGCGATGAACTGTCCGGTTGTCGGAATCAGCCACCAGGAGAATCATGTTTTGGCGGGAATGTGGTCTGTTAGCGAATCGTTTGGGGAACCGTTTCTGGCGGTGCATGTTTCCGGCGGCACCACCGAGATTTTGCATGTCCGGCAGTGCCCGGACCGTCTCGATCTGGAGTTGGTTGGCGGCAGCCGCGACCTGCATGCCGGGCAATTCGTCGATCGGGTGGGAGTGGCGTTGGGCTTGCCGTTTCCGGCCGGGCCGCAGCTCGAGGCTTTGGCGGAGCACTGCAGCGGGGCAGTACCGGAACTTCCCGTTTCCGTAGACGGATGCCAGATCAGCTTTTCCGGTCCGGAGTCCCATGTGCGGCGCTGGCTGGCTGCGGCGCCTGAACCGGCCACAGTGGCGGCGGCGGTTCAGGAGTGCATAGCCGGATCGTTGCTGCGGGCCATCCTGGCGGCGATCAAGCAGACCCGATCCAAAACGGTGCTGCTGGTGGGGGGCGTTGCGGCCAATCGTTTCATCCGCGCCAAACTGGCGGCGGAACTGGAACGGATAGGTTCCGCTATGGTTCGTTGGCCTGAACCCCAATATAGCGGGGATAATGCGGTGGGAGCGGCTTGGTGGGCGCTGCGCCACAGGGTGGTGTGACAGAGCTGACGAATTTTCTTGAAACCGATGCTCTGAGCGTGACGGAATTGACGTCACATATCCGTCGCCTGTTTGAGGATGATCCGTTGTTGAGCCGGGTTCGTGTCCGGGGCGAACTTTCGAACTTTCGTCGGCACCATTCAGGGCATTGTTATTTTACGCTGAAGGATTCCGGCGCGTCCCTGCGGTGCGTGATGTTCCGCAGCCGGGCCGCCGCCTTGCGTTTTGAACCGGCGGATGGGATCCAGGTGCGGATCAGCGGACATGTTTCTATTTATGAACGGGACGGCTCGTATCAGTTGTATGCGGATTCCATGCTTGCCGACGGGTTGGGCGATTTGAGCCTTGCCTTTGCCAAATTGCGGGAAAAGCTGCTCGCCGAGGGACTGTTCGATGAATCCCGAAAAAAAACGTTGCCATTGTTGCCTCGGGCCATTGGAGTGGTGACTTCGCCGACCGGCGCGGTGATCCGCGACATTGTCAGCGTCGCGCGGCGGCGTCATGCGGGGATTCCAATCCTGCTGGTTCCGGCGCAGGTGCAGGGAGAAGAAGCGCCGGAGCAGATTGTGCGGGGAATTCAGCTGCTGGATCGTTCCGGGCGGGTCGATGTGATCATCATCGGGCGAGGCGGCGGCAGCATCGAGGAATTATGGGCATTTAACGACGAACGGGTCGTAAGGGCCGTTGCAGCGGCGACCACGCCGGTTGTATCGGCGGTTGGCCATCAGACCGATTTTACGCTCAGCGATTTTGCGGCCGATCTGCGGGCGGCGACGCCTTCGGCGGCGGCGGAACTGACGACGCCGGACCGGGCGGCTTTGACCCAGCGGTTGTTGTCGGCGCAGCATCGGTTGAATCAGGGGTTGCGACACCGCTTGATCCGGCGGCGGTTGCGGCTGGAACGTTGTCTGGCGTCCAGATTGTTTCGGCGGCCCGGCGAATTGCTGCAAGAACGGATCCAGCACCTGGATCAGATTCAGGAACGCCTGGCAACCGCGATCGCGAACGTGATGAGTCGAAAGCGGCAGCGCTGGCAGTTGGCCGATGAAAAACTGAACCTGCTGAACCCGCTGCGTGTATTGCACCGGGGCTATAGTGTCGTGCGGCGCTTTGACGGCGAGGTGGTCCGCCAGGCGGAAACCGTCCGGCAGGGTGAGCGCCTGGATGTATGGCTGCAGGAGGGACGGTTGGGCGTTATTGTAGAGGAAACGGAGAAGGTGAGGCAGTCGTGAGGAAGAAAGAGTCTGCGGATTCTGTCGCCAATCTGAGTTTTGACGAAGCGCTGGTTCGACTGGAAGCATTGGTGGATGAGATGGAACGCGGCGAATTGAGTTTGGAGGCGGCCATGAAAAAGCATGCGGAAGGATCCGCGTTGTCCCAATATTGCCTGCAACAACTGCAGATGGCGGAAACGGCTGTCAACAAGGTAATCCGGGAATCTAACGGAGCCTTGTCGGAGATGGAACTGATTTTACCGGAGGCGGACTGATGTGGCGTAACTATTTAAAAGAGCACCAAATTCAGGTGGAGGACTGGATGCAATCGTTGGTTCCGGTGCAGCCCGGTCCCCTGGCGCAAGTGATGGAGTCGATGCGGTACAGTCTGTTTGCCGGCGGCAAAAGGCTGCGGCCGATTTTGCTGATGGCGGCGGCGGATGCCGTCGGCGCCGACGGACAACGGTTTTTGCAGTCCGCCTGCGCGTTGGAGATGATTCACACCTATTCCCTCATTCATGACGACCTGCCGGCCATGGACGATGATGATTACCGACGGGGCCGCCTGACCAATCACAAGGTTTTTGGCGAAGGGATGGCGGTATTGGCCGGAGATGGGTTGTTAACGCTGGCATTTGAAACCTTGCTTTCCCAGCCGGGAGTGACACCGGACGTCTTGGTGCGTGTAACGCGGGAAGTGGCGCAAGCTGCCGGTCCAGCGGGAATGGTCGGGGGACAGGCCATTGATTTGGGATCGGAGGGTCAGCAACCTTCGCCGGAAGTTATGAAACTGATGCATCGGCTGAAAACCGGCGCGCTGTTTCGGGCCAGCCTGCGTGCGGGCGCCATGTTGGGCGGCGGATCCGACGAGGATGTCCAGGGCTTGACCGATTATGCGGAACAATTTGGCCTGGCGTTCCAGATTACGGATGATATTCTTGATGTCACCGGCACCGAAGCCGCGTTGGGGAAACCCATAGGCAGCGACGAAAAAAACAATAAGGCAACCTATGTGTCTGTCTATTCCCTGCCGGAAGCGCGACGGATGGCGCAAGAGGCGGTGACGGATGCGGTCGCCGCTCTCGGCCGGTTTGGCGACAGGGCGTGGGTGTTGCGGAGTCTGGCGGAGTATCTGCTGACTCGCGACAGTTGAGGGTTTGGCAATGAATGAGTTGCTGGCTGCGCTTTTTCGCAATCAGGTATTAATGTCGGCGATTGCAGCCTGGACTGTGGCCCAGCTGACCAAGATCCTGCGCGATGTTTTTCGGGGGAATTTTCGCTGGGAGCGGGTAACCGGCGCCGGCGGAATGCCCAGTTCCCATTCGGCGATGGTGGTGGCCACGACGTTTTCCTCCGGTTTGACGGCCGGCTTTGACAGTCCGTTTTTCGCCATCGCTTTTGTCCTGTCAGGTATCGTCATGTATGACGCCGCCGGCGTTCGCCGTCACGCCGGACGACATGCCCGGGCCTTGAACCGGATCATTTTGGAACTGAAAGCGGAGCATCCGTTGAAAAACATCCGACTGAAAGAACTGATCGGCCATTCTCCTCTGGAGGTATTGGCCGGTGCGATCCAGGGATTGATCGTCAGTTGGCTGGTTTGCCGGATTATTTACACCTGAAAGGAGCCCTGTTTTTTGAAAGGTTATTTGGAAAACCTTCGCTTGCCTGAAGACATCGCCAAGCTTTCTTATGAAGAGATGGCGGGCTTGGCGCAGGAAATCCGCGATGTGATGATTCAGACGGTTTCCCGCAATGGCGGTCATCTGGCTTCCAATCTGGGGGTTGTTGAACTGACATTGGCATTGCACAAAGTGTTTGACACGCCCCGGGACCGTATAGTATTCGATGTCGGCCATCAATCTTATGTCCACAAAATTTTGACCGGCCGTCTTGATCAATTCGGCACCCTGCGGACATACAAAGGAATCTGCGGCTTTCCCCGGCGGGACGAAAGCGTGCATGACGCTTTCGGGGCCGGGCACTCCAGCACTTCTGTCTCGGCGGCGCTTGGGATCGCGTTGGCGCGGGATTTGCGCGGCGAAAAACATAAGGTGGTCGCCGTCATCGGCGATGGTTCCCTGACGGGCGGGTTGGCATTTGAAGGCATGAATCATGCCGGTCATTTGAAACGGGATCTTATCGTGGTGTTGAACGACAATGAGATGTCCATCAGCAAAAATGTCGGCGCGGTTTCGCATTACCTGGCGAAAATGCGACTAACGCCAACCTACTCCTGGGCGAAACACAATATTGAATTTTTCCTGCGCCGGATTCCGGCGATCGGCGACAGTGTGGCGAATACGGCGGAACGGATGAAAGACAGTGTAAAGTATTTGCTCGTTCCCGGGATGTTTTTCGAAGAATTGGGATTTACCTATCTGGGTCCGATCGACGGACATGATCTGCCGTTGCTCGTCGAGGTGATGGAAAAGGCGAGAAGCATGCGGACACCGGTTCTGGTGCATGTGCTGACCCAGAAAGGCAAGGGATATCCGCCGGCGGAATGTCAGGCGGATAAATTCCACGGAGTCGGTCCGTTCTGCATCGAATCCGGGAAAGCGCTCAAAGGCGTGCAAGCGCCAACCTATACTTCCGTGTTTGGCGACGCCATGGTGGAAATTGCGGCGAGCAATCCCGATGTGGTGGGCATCACGGCGGCAATGTCGGGCGGCACGGGGCTGGATGCATTTGCCGCAAAATTCCCGGACAGATTTTTTGATGTCGGCATTGCCGAACAGCACGCCGTTACAATGGCGGCCGGTCTGGCTTCCCAGGGCAAACGGCCGGTTGTTGCAGTGTATTCCACGTTTTCACAACGGGCGTTTGACAGTCTGATTCATGATGTGTGCCTGCAGAATCTGCCGGTCATACTGGCATTGGACCGGGCAGGGTTGGTTGGGGAAGACGGTCCGACGCATCATGGTGCGTTTGACTTGTCTTTTTCTCGCCTGATCCCCAATCTTACGATCATGGCCCCCAAAGATGAAGCGGAATTGCGGGATATGCTGCATACTGCGATGTCCATCAACGGTCCGGTTTTGCTCCGGTATCCGCGCGGCCGTAGCGACGGTTTTATCATGGCGGAACAACCGGCTCTGTTGCCGGTCGGTCAGGGCGAATGGCTGCGGCAGGGCGGTGAAGTGGTGTTTTGCGCTGTGGGCGCCATGGTTCAGGCGGCGCTGAAGGCGGCGGATATTCTCAAAACAAACGGAATTTCCGCCGGTGTGGTGAATGCCCGTTTCGTCAAACCGATCGACGAGGAGCTGCTCTGCAAGATCGCCAAGCAGGCCCGATACATTGTAACCCTGGAAGAAAACTGTTTAATGGGCGGTTTTGGCTCAGCCGTAATGGAAACTTTGAATTCGGCCGGTCTGGCGGCCCCACGGATTCTTCGCCTCGGCTTGCCGGACCGGTTCATCGAGCAGGGATCCCGGGAAGAACTTTTGGAGTGCTTGGGACTCGATCCTGTCAGCATTGCCGAAAAAGTGAAAAAATTTATCGGAGTGGATTCCCATGTCATGCCATCGGCTTGACGCGCTGGTCGTTCAAAAAGGCCTGGCGACAGGCCGGGATCAGGCGAAAGCCTATATTCTGGCCGGCCAGATTACAGTGAACGGGCAACGGGTCGACAAGGCCGGTGCCATGGTGGCGGAAACCGCTGAATTGGCGTTTACCGGCCATGCCAATCCGTATGTCAGCCGGGGCGGACTGAAACTGATTAAGGCGCTGGAAGTCTTTCAGATCGATCTTGCCGGAAAACGGGTGCTGGATTTGGGAGCCTCTACCGGCGGTTTCACCGACTGCGCTCTGCAACGGGGCGCCTGTCACGTTGTCGCCGTTGACGTGGGGTACGGGCAATTGGCCTGGTCGCTGCGCAATGATTCCCGGGTAACGGTGCTGGAGCGGACCAACGCCCGCTATCTGAATGCCGGATTGGTCGGCGAGCCGGTCGATTTTATCAGCGCCGATCTTTCTTTTATTTCTCTGACCAAGATCCTTCCGGTTCTGCCGCCGCTGCTCAAAACAGGCGGAGAACTGGTGCTGTTGGTGAAACCGCAGTTTGAAGCCGGCCGGGAACAGGTCGGCAAAAAAGGCGTGGTGAAAGATCCTGCGGTCCATATCGAGGTTATCGTGCGGGTGGCCGATTGTGCCCGGGACCATGGCCTGATTCCGATAAATCTTGATTTTTCGCCGATTACCGGGCCGGAAGGGAATATCGAATACTTGCTGCATTTGGCGTTGACGGCCGAAACGGCAGACGATTTCTCAGAACGGATCGCCCAAACCGTGGCGAAAGCCCATCAAAGTCTTCAACCTGTTCGGAGGTAGCATTTTGTTGACCGTTGGCTTGTTTCCCAATACAAAAAAACAGGGAGTGGCAACCGTCCTTGACTGGTTGATCCATTTTTTACAGGAACAGAACGTTACGGTTCGAATGCCGGCAGAAGCCGCCGTGATCATGGACCATTCGGAACTGGGTCGAAGTCGGGAGGAACTGGGCGCCGAACTGACCGTGGCTCTGACTCTGGGCGGCGACGGGACATTGCTGTGTACGGCGCGGGAGGTGGCTCCGTTCGGGGTGGCGGTATGCGGAATCAACATGGGACAACTGGGGTTCTTGACGGAAATAGAACTGGCTGAGTTGGCGCCATCCATGGAACGGCTTGTCCGCGGCGAATATTCGATTGAAGAGCGTCCCATGCTGGAAGCGGTGGTGGACCGACCGGAGGGAGCGATCGTAGCTTCATCCGCCCTGAACGATGTGGTGATTGCCAAAGGCGGGTTCTCCCGGATGATCCGGTTAAAACTGTATATCGGCGATTGTCTGACTGCCAATTACCCGGCGGATGGATTGATTGTCGCGACCGCCACCGGCTCTACGGGCTATTCCCTGTCCGCCGGCGGACCCATCGTCAGTCCCAACCTGCCGGTGACCATCATTACCCCGATTTGTCCGCACAGTTTAAATACTCGGTCGCTGGTGGTGTCGGACACGGAAGAAATCCGGATTGAAACGCTGGCCACCCATGAAGACATTGTCCTGACGGTTGACGGGCAGACACTGCACAATCTGCGTTCCGGCGACCGGATTTTCGTACGGCGTTCACCGTTTCAGGCCCGGTTTTTAAAACTAAGGGGCAGTAGTTTTTATGAAGGGCTGCGAACGAAACTTCGCCGCAGTGATCCCGATGATCCCGCGTAATGCGGTGGAAGCTTCCCGGCTTTTTTTGGCGCCCGTGTTGGCCGATGCGGCGTGCGTAGTCGATGCGACGGCCGGAAACGGGCATGATTCCTTGTACCTGTGCAAGCAGACAAAACCGGAATGCCGGGTTTGGGCGTTTGACATTCAGGCGGCGGCTGCCGCTTCCTGTGGCAAACTGCTCGCGCAGCACGGCTATGTTGACAAAGTGCGGCTGATTCAGGCGGATCACGCGCTGTTGCGGGAGTTTATCCGGGAACCGGTGGATGCCGCGATATTCAACCTCGGTTATTTGCCCGGGCACGATCATGCGGTGACCACCCGTCTGGAATCGTTGGCGCCGGCGCTGGATGCGTTGCACGATTTGTTGGCTCCGGGCGGCCGGATCGCTCTTGTGGCCTACCCCGGACACTCGCCGGGCCGGTTGGAAACCGAGTTTCTGGAAGAATATCTACCCCGGTGGCCCCAGTCGATTTTTACCATCAGTCGTCTCAGCTACATCAATCAGAAAAATAATCCGGCAATCCTCTATTCTATTGGTAAAACAGGGAGGAAACAGCATGAAAACACATCGCCAGACCAGAGTAAAGGAAATCGTGGAACGACTGGTGATCCGAACCCAGGATGAGCTGGCCGAAGCTCTGCGCAACGAGGGAATCGATGTGACGCAGGCCACGGTTTCGCGAGATATCAAAGAATTGATGCTGGTCAAGGTCCCAACGGGGGACGGCAGTTATCGGTACGCTTTTCCGGCGGAACACAACGTGACGGTCTCGGTGGCCCGGCTTGAAAAAACGTTTCAGGATTCGGTTCTGTCCATGGATAGCAGCGGCAATATCATCGTGTTGCGAACCTTGCCCGGTACTGCCCAGGCCGTGGCCTACGTCCTGGATAATGTCCGTTGGCCGGAAATCATTGGCACGGTGGCCGGCGATGATACGATAATCCTTGTCGTGAAGCCGGAAAGTGCGGTCGAGCACGTGAAAGAACGCATGGAATCCATTATGTAGAGGCGATTCATTTGCTGCAGGTACTCAAAGTTTTTAATTTTGCATTGATCGAACAGGCGGAAATCGAGTTTTCCGGCGGCTTCAACGTGCTGACGGGGGAAACTGGCGCCGGCAAATCGATTGTGATCGATGCGCTGAGCGTGGTGCTGGGGGGGCGGTCCTCCCTGGATATGATCCGCAGCGGCTGCGAACAGTATCGGGTGGAAGCGGTGTTTAGCCTGCAAAATCATCCGTCGGTGTTGTCGTTATTGGCGGATCAGGCCATTCCGACGGAAGAAGACGGCGCCCTGTTCATTAGCCGGACGGTCTCCCGTCAGGGCAAAAACACGCTGTTGCTGAATGGAACCCATGCGCCGTTGTCGTTGTTGCGGATGGTCGGTGACCTGTTGCTGGATATGCATGGCCAACATGAAAATCAGGCGTTGCTTCGCCCCGAGTCATACATGGCTTTATTGGACGGTTTCGAATCGCAGTTGGAAGCCTTGCTTGCCGCGTACAAGAAACGGTATGAACGCTGGCGGCAGACCCGCGAGAAAATTGCGGTTGCCGATAAGGACGAGCGGCAAAGGGCCCAGCGGATCGACATGTTGCGATGGCAGCTGGATGAAATCGATGCGGCCCGGTTGCAAGAACAGGAAGAACCTGAATTGACCCGGCAAATTACTCTGTTGACGAATGCGGAAAAAATCGGCGTCGCAGTGGGTAATGCCTGGACCGCTCTCGCCGATGGCGGCCGCCAGGGGAAAAGCGTGACGGATATCCTGCAAGAGTGCCGACGGAATTTGGAAAGCGCCGTCCGCTTTGATGAAGAGCTGTCCGGCTATGCGCAGCAGTTTGCGGAAGTTCTGGTCCTGCTTGAGGATATGAAGCCAGGGCTGCGGGATTATCTGGACCGGATCGAGCCGGACCCGGCCCGGTTGGCCAAACTGCAGGAACGGATGGATTTGATTTATCGGCTACGGCAAAAATATGGCGCTTCGGTGGCGGACGTTCTGGCGTACGCCGAGCAATCGCGCACGGAGCTGGAAAGTCTGGAGCGGCATGACGAATTGCTGGCGGAATTGCAGCAACAGTTGCAGCAACAGGAGAATGAGCTGGCGCAGGCTGCAGAGGATTTGGGCAAGCGGCGGGTGCAGGCCGCCGCTGAAATGAGCCGGGCGATTGAAACCCAGCTCGGCGACTTGGGGATGCCGGGCGGCCGGTTCAAGATCCAGGTGACTTCAGGACACGAGTACACTTTGCATGGGCGGGACCAGGTCCGATTCGAGTTTTCCGCCAATCCGGGCGAAGACTTGCGGCTATTGTCCAAAGTCGCTTCCGGCGGGGAACTGTCCCGGGTTGCCTTGGCGATTAAAACGGTCTGTTCCCGGAATGCGGGAGCCCAAGTCATGGTGTTCGACGAAATCGATTCCGGGGTGGGCGGGCAAACGGCGCGCAAGGTTGCGGAAAAAATCGCCCAGGTGGCAGCCCGAAAACAGGTGCTTTGCATTACACATTTGCCGCAGATCGCTTCCATGGCGGACTGCCATATCCACATCGAAAAAAAGCTGCTGGAAGACCGGACGCAGACCTTCGTGCAAAAACTGTCCGCCGAAGAACGGTTGGCGGAATTGGCCCGAATGATCGGCGGCGAACCAATTTCCAGGGCCGGTCTGGATAATGCCGCCGAGATGGTCCGAATGGCGGCGGACATGAAAATTGCCCTGTCAACGCCATAAGACTTGTCAACTGACCTGTTCTTGAATTTTTTTCGCAGGGATAGAACACAATGAAAAGAGGCAGGAACATGAAAAAGAAATATCGCGTTCTGGCGATCAATCCAGGATCAACTTCCACGAAAATAGCAGTCTATGAAGAGGAAACCAGCCTGTTCGAAGAAACGATCCGTCACAGCGCCGAGGAACTGGCGGGTTTTGCCGATATCTACGCCCAGTATGACTTTCGGCGGGAAATGGTGGAGCAGGCCTTGACGAAACACAATTTCTCCGTTGCCGACCTGCAGGCGGTTGTCGGCAGGGGCGGGGCGTTGAACCCGATTTCAGGCGGAACGTATGCCGTGAATGAAGCCATGGTGGATGATCTTCACCACCGGGTACAGGTTCATCATGCTTCCAACCTGGGCGGACTGATTGCGCTGGGGCTTGCTCAACCCCATGGATTGCCGTCGTTTATCGTCGATCCGGTCTGCGTGGATGAAATGGAACCAATCGCCCGGATCAGCGGCTGGCCGGAAATGCCCCGACGCAGCATTTTTCACGCGCTGAACCTGAAGGCCACTGCCCGTCGCGCCGCCCATGAACTGGGCAAGCCGGTCGAAGAAGTGACGTTGGTCATGGGGCATTTGGGCGGGGGAATTTCCTTCACCGTGCAGCAGAACGGACGAATGATCGATGTCATCAACCCGATGGACGGGGGAGCCTTGTCGCCGGAGCGGGCCGGCTATTTGCCGCTCAGCCCCCTGGTTGAACTTTGTTACTCGGGCCGCTATACCTACCAGGAACTGATGCGAAAGATGGTCGGTAAGGGCGGTTTGATCGCCCATCTGGGAACCGGCGACGCCCGTGAGGTGGAACGCCGGATCGATGCGGGCGACGAGCAGGCGGCATTGGTCTATCAGGCCATGGCGTATCAGATCGCCAAGGAGCTGGCGGCGATGACCGTGGTGGTCAATGGCCGTTTTGACGCGATTGTTCTAACCGGGGGATTGGCGTATTCTCGCCGGCTTGTGGAAATGATCCGGGAACGGGTCGGGTTTTTGGGACAAGTTCTGGTGTATCCGGGCGAAGACGAGTTGCTGGCTCTGGCCCAGGGAGCATTGCGGGTGCTGCATGGGGAAGAAAAGGCGAAAGTTTATGAATAGAGGCTTGCATAATGGAATTTGATTTTGACGTATTCCGTCAGGAGGAAGAAACAAGGCCCCGGATCAAGGTTCTGGTAGGCGAATTTGGCAGCGGCAAAACGGAACTGGCGGTAAATTTGGCGACTTATCTGCAAAAGTCGGGCCTGACGACGGCGATTGTCGATATGGATCTGGCTAAACCCTATTTTCGGACCCGGGAGCACCGGCAACGGTTGGAAGCGGATGGCGTGACCGTGGTGATGCAGCAGGCGGGCCTGGCCCATGCGGATCTGCCGATTATGCCGCAGGGATTGACACGGGTTCTGTGCAGTCCGGAATATCGGGTGGTGATTGATGTCGGCGGAGCGAAAGCGGCGATTGTTCTGGGGCAGGTTCGGGAACAAATCCGGGAAAATGGTTGCGAAGTTTTGATGGTGGTCAATGTTTGCCGGCCGTTTTCGCGAAATGTCACCGAAATTGTCGATGCTATGCGGAATGTGGAGATGGCTTCCGGCCTTGCCATAACAGGGCTGGTGAGCAATACGAATCTGGGCGCTGCGACGACGATGCAGCATGTCGAGTCCGGGGCGCAGATGGTTCGCCAGGTCTCGGAATTGACGGGTTTGCCGCTGCGCTGGCTGGTGGCGCCGTCCTGGTTGGCCGGGCAAGTTCGGGATACCGCGCCGGTATTGCCGCTGTATCCCCGGACTACCTATCCGTGGGATGAATAACGAATGCGGAACAGATCCGGCAATGGCCCTGACAGGGGCCATTTTGCTGCGGAGAAACAAGTTTGGCTTTAAGGAGACGGTTGCATGGACGAGCATTTGATCGAAACGTTTGTTTCCACCGAAAAAATTTATTCCGGTAAAGTCGTGAACTTGCGCCGGGATATCGTGTGTTTGCCCAACGGCAAGGAAGCTTCCCGGGAGGTCGTGGAACATCCGGGGGCTGTCGCCATCGTGCCGGTGCTGGCGGATGGCAGAATCTTGATGGTTCGGCAGTTTCGACATCCAATCGGCCGGGTGCTGCTGGAAATTCCGGCCGGTAAGCTGGATGCCGGCGAAAATCCGGATGACTGCGCTGCCCGCGAACTGGAAGAGGAAACCGGCTACCGGGCCAAGGTTTTGGAACGGCGCGCATCGATTTTTACTGGTCCGGGCTTTACCGACGAAGTGATTCATTTGTATCTGGCGCGTGATTTGTACAAAACATCGGCCAACCCGGATGACGATGAATTTTTGGAAGTCGGCGCTTATGCGCCGGGAGATATCCGGAGCATGGTCAGCGAAGGAATGATCTGCGACGCCAAAACAATTGCCGGGCTGTATCTGCTTCAGGCCGAAAAATGAATCAGTATTTCGCCGATTTTCACATCCATGTCGGAATCAGTGAATCCGGGCATTGGGTCAAGATCCCCACATCTCGCCGCCTGACCGTCCGAACGATTCTGGAGACCGCGTTGCGGCGCAAGGGGATCGAAATTGTCGGAATCGTGGATGCGTTGTCGCCCTGGGTTCAAGAAGATATTCAGCGCCTGATGGATGAAGGCGGTCTGGTGCTGCAAAGCGGCGGCGGTTATTTGTATCACAACGGAGTTTCCTTGATTCTTGGCGCCGAGATAGAGACTTGCGAAGAAGGCGGCGGCATGTGCCATTCGCTTTCCTACCTGCCGGATTTGGACTCCATGCGGGATTTTTCCCGGGAAATGTCGGGACACATCCGGAATATCGGCCTGAGTTCGCAAAACGCCCATTTGCCGTTTCGCCGCCTGGTGGAGATTGCCGCGGCGCATGAAGCGCTGTTTGTGCCGGCGCATGCGTTTACCCCGCACAAAAGTCTGTTCGGTTCCTGTGCCGATTCTTTGGCCGCAGTGCTGCCGACTGCGCTGCGATCCCGCATCGCCGCCGTTGAACTGGGGTTGTCGGCGGATACGATGATGGCCGACCGCATCAGCGAATTGTGGGATTTCGAGTATCTGACGAATTCGGATGCGCATTCCCCAGACAAGATCGGCCGGGAATACAACCGAGTGATGCAGGAATCCCCCTCGTTTGCAGAATGCGCTCTGGCCTTCCGGCGGCGGCAGGACCGCTGTATCACCGAAAATTACGGAATGGATCCCCGACTGGGGAAATACCACCATAATTGCTGCGATCACTGCGGTCTGGTCTTTGACGGCAGCGATACAGCGGGAATTTGTCCAGACTGCGGCGGCGCCAAACTGGTAAAAGGCGTTTTCGAGCGGATCGGGGAACTCGCCGATTTGCCGTCAGGCAACCATCCGTCAACCCGACCGGCCTACCATTACCATGTCCCGCTGCCGATGCTGCCCGGTTTGGGTGGGAAAACGCTGGAAAAGCTGGTGACAGAATTGGGAACGGAAATGCAGTTGATTCACCAAGTTCCCTTGACGGAAATACAACGGGTAGCCGGAACGCGGGTGGCCCGGGCGTTTTCCGCCGTGCGCTCCGGCAGTGCAACCGTTCAGAGTGGCGGTGGTGGGATCTACGGAAGAATCCGCCTTGATTGACAGGAGTGCGGCGTATGGAAGAACTATTGCAGGAGTTTTTGCATTATATTGCGGTGGAACGGGGCTTGGCGAAGAATACGATTCTTGCCTACGAACGGGATCTGCGGCAGTTTTTAAACTATTTGAAGGATAATGAAATTCTGAACGTGGATCAGCTGCAACCGCCCACACTGGTGAAATATCTTCGCAGCCTCCAAACCGATGGCTTGCGGACTACCTCCATATCCCGAAAATTGGCGGCGATTCGCAATTACTGTCAATATGCCGTTCGGGAACGGGTGCTGAAGAAAGATCCCTCCGGCATGATCGAATCCATGAAAACCCCGCTGCGTCTGCCGAAAGTACTGGATGAAAAAGAAATCGCCGCATTGCTCGAGCAACCGGCTGAGCTGACTCCGTCCGGACTGCGCGACCGTGCAATGCTGGAAATGATGTACGCTACCGGAGTCCGAGTGTCGGAACTGGTTTCCCTGAAAGTGAACGATGTGAACATGGACATGGGGTACATCCGTTGTTTCGGCAAAGGATCCAAGGAACGAATCGTCCCGATGGGCGAGATTGCCCAATCGGCGGTGCGGGACTACTTGAACCGGGGGCGGCCGAAACTCTTGAGCCGTTCGCTGGAGGACACGTTGTTTCTCAACCGGCGCGGTCAAAAAATGACCCGGCAGGCTTTCTGGCTGATTATCCAGGCGAAAGCCAGGCAGGCCGGGATTGCCAAAACGGTGACGCCGCATATGCTGCGGCATTCGTTCGCCACCCATCTGCTCGACCATGGGGCCGATCTCCGTTCGGTTCAGGAAATGCTGGGACATGTCGATATCACGACCACGCAGATTTATACGCATGTGACCCGGACCCGGTTGAAGGAAGTCTACAACCGGACTCATCCCCGGGCATAGTTGGGGGGGCGGCGAAATGCGCATGGTGGACCTGATCGAAAAGAAGAAAACCGGCGGCGTTCACGATGAAGTCGAGATCCGGCATATTGTTGAAGGAGTTATGACGGGTGAAATTCCGGATTACCAGATTTCCGCCTGGTTGATGGCGGTGTGGTTCCGGGGACTTTCGAAGGCGGAAATGGTGGAATTGACGCTGGCAATGGCGCAATCCGGAAAGATCCTCGACCTATCGATGATTGAAGGCGTCAAGGTCGACAAACACAGTACCGGCGGCGTGGCGGACACGACTACCCTGATTGTCGCTCCCCTGGCGGCCTCGCTCGGCCTTAAGGTCGCCAAAATGGCGGGGCGGGGACTGGGATTTACCGGCGGCACCATCGACAAGCTGGAATCGATTCCCGGTTTTCGTACGACGCTGGGTACTGCGGAATTTATCGACCAGGTCCGGCGGATCGGTTTGGCGATCGTCGGACAGACCAGCGAGCTTGCGCCGGCCGATGGCAAGATCTATGCCTTGCGGGACGTTTCGGCGACAGTGGATAGCCTGCCGTTGATCGCCGCTTCCGTTATGAGCAAAAAAATCGCTGCGGGCGCGGACAAGATCCTCCTGGATGTCAAATTTGGCGGCGGCGCGTTCATGAAGGATATTGAGTCGGCCAAAAAACTGGCGCAAGTGATGGTGGACATCGGCATCGGCGCCGGTCGGCAGACGGTGGCTCTGGTGACCGGAATGGCCGAACCTCTGGGCACGGCGATCGGCAATAGCCTGGAAGTGCGAGAAGCGCTGGAAGTCCTGTCCGGCGCCGGCGATAGGCGATTGCGGGATTTTTGCCTGTTTATGGCGACCAGGCTGCTGATGCTGGCGGATCCGGGATGTAACAGCGCAACGGCGGTGGCAGCCGTCCGGACCGCATTGGACAGGGGCGCGGCATTGTCGAAATTTCAGGAGTTTGTTGTCGCTCAGGGCGGCGATGCCCGGTTCATGACCGAGCCGGAACGCCTGGGGGTTGCGGAGCGCAGTCTGGAGATCCGTTCAGAAAGGGAGGGCTATATCCTTGGACTGGATTCAGCCCGGTTGGGACATGCCGCCATTCTGCTGGGCGCCGGCCGAGCCCAAAAGGATGATGTGATTGATCTGACAGCCGGTATCCGGTTGCATCGACGCTGCGGCGATTTTGTCCAGGCCGGGGAATTGATGGCGACCTTGTATTATAAGGCTAGTGTGGATCCAACGCCGGCTCGGCGGCGTGTTGAGGAAGCGATTGCGATGGGAACGGCGGCGAAAAAAGGGGAACCTCTGATTGCCGGCATCCTTGATGAAATGGGTTGGCAAAGCCTGGAATAGCCGATATTCCAGGCTTTTTTTGAGTTTAAAAATTGGGTAAGGGATTTTCATAAAGTTGCTTATTGTCTTTTGTGCGAGTTGGATAATTCTCGCATTTTTTTTTTTGTGTTTGTTAAACCGGGGCGATAATGAAGTTAGAAATGAAATGGGATACAATCAAGCCACAAGTTGGTCAAGAACTCCGAAAAATGAGCTTTTTGGCATCTTTTCCCCAACTTGGGCCGATAGGTGAAGTTTATGTTTGGACCGGACCGATAAGGGAAGATACGGCAATTGACAAACGAATATTGAACCAGTGGGCAAAACTGTCGAAAGACAGTGACGCAATGCTATGGATCTGTCGACGTAATACGTCCAGGATTGCCAGGCTGCCGGCGCAATGCGCCGTTAGTCGGCAATCCTTTTGTTTTTTCCGAGAACGCAGTTGGTATTTTTAAAATCAATATCCCAGTGGAGGAGAAGAAGATGTCGAAAAAAGGCAATCGTTACAACGCAGATTTTAAGAAGAAAGTCATTGCCCACAGTCGTCAGCCTGGCAATACTATTGCCGGAACAGCCAAACAGTTTGACATCAGTGATCAGACTCTGCGCAACTGGCTTAACCAACGCGAGGACCAGAAACATTTGGACCGACTGCGATTGGTGCAACTGGAAAAGGAATTGGCGGAAGCAAAACGGCGTTTGGCGGACATGGAATTGACCAATGAAATTTTGATCAAAGCTACGGCGATTTTTGCCGCCAACAAGCAGGCCTGATGCGTTCGAATCAGCTGCGCGCGTGGCGTAAGGAATGGAGGGGAAGCCGATGAAAAAATGGTTTCTGCTACTGATGCTCTTGTTGATTTACCCGAACACCGGTGTATTGGCCGCTGAACTATACCTCCCTTATATTTTGCATCCGGGCGATGTGCTGTCGATCAATGTCGCCGGCTATCCCGACCTGAGCTTCCCGCAAACAAAAGCTGGGCCCGGCATTACGATCGGCTTGGATGGGAAAATAGCCTATCCGTTCTTGGGCGAGGTTTCCACGCAGGGATTGACGGCGGATCAGTTGGCAAACCTCTTGGCGGAACGCCTCAAGGGAGTATATGTAAACTCCGTTGTCAGCGTAAACGTCATGCGGTATGGCAAAGAAAGGATTTACGTTTTGGGGGAAGTGAACCGACCCGGGTCCTACGAACTGGACAAAGTTCGGACATTGCTGGATGCAATCGGCGCTGCCAGCGGCTGGCGAACCGATGCGGCGAAAACCAAGGTTTTCATCATTCGCAAGGATCAGAACGGCAAACCGCCGCTCAAGGTCAATCTGATGAGCTTATTAGAAAATGGGGATACCAGCACGAATTATCTGCTCCGTGAAGGCGATGTCGTATTTTTGGTCGGTTCCAATAAACTCAACATTGCGGCGGACCTTCTTCCCCTGGTCAATGCGGCGTATCAATTGGCGAAATTCAATCAGTTGAATTCCGATAACCAAACTACACAAACTACACAGACGACGCTGAATCCACAAACGTCGCAACCCCCCAATCCCCCGAAACCAGATGATGGTTGCCGCTAATCAGCTTTCTGGTTGGCATGGAAATCTAAAGCTTTGATGGGCTCAATAATCAGGAATCGTGAATATTTAGGGGGTGTACAAATGAAAAAATGGTTGTTCCTGTTGATGATTCTGGTGATCCTGCCGCATACAGGAGCGTTGGCGGCTGAACCGAACCCGGCGCCCGCGCCGGGCGCCAACAATGCCAATGGCGCCTATATACTGCACCCGGGCGACATGTTATCGATCAATGTGTTTGGGTATCCGGAACTGAGTTTTCCCAATCAGGGGCATATGGAAGGACTGACGATTCGTCCGGATGGAAAGCTGACCTATCCATTCCTGGGGGAAATCGCGGCAAAAGACATGACGGTAAAGGATTTCGCCAAACTTCTTTCGGAACAATTGGGCGAGATCTACGTGAATCCGGTTCTCAGCATAAACATTATGCGCTTCGGCACGGATCGGATCTATGTCCTGGGCGAAGTCAACCAACCGGGAGCGTATGAACTGGATAAGAGCCGAAATCTGTTGGATGCGATTGGCGCGGCGCGCGGCTGGACCAAAGATGCGGCGAAAACCAAGGTTTTCATTATCCGCAAGGATCAAAACGGCAAGCCACCACTAAAGGTCAATCTCATGTCTTTGCTCAAGGAAGGCGATACCAGCAAAAACTATCCCCTTCAACAGGGCGACGTTGTATATCTGACGGAAAATCATCGGATTGATTTTGCCAGAGATATTGTGCCGCTCATCAATGCCGCCTACATGCTTACCTGGATTTCCGACACCAACAAGCGGTGACCTGTGCGGGAGAGCGAGAAAAAATTCAACATTGGGGAGGCACAATTATGTACGAGGAAAAATTGGAGATGCGTACCATTGCCACAATTATCGGGCGACGGCGCAAAATCATCGGCGGCGTTTTGGGTGCAATGATCCTTGCCGCGCTGATCTTCAGCTTTTTGCAACCAACCCAGTATGAAGGCACGGTAAGCCTCCGGGTCCAATACCCGCTGGGGTTGAACGACCGTCTTTCGGCGCTGCCATCCGATCAGATGATTACGCAACAGATCATGACCTATGCGGAAATTGCCAAAAGCCGGGCCGTTGTTCAACCGATCATTGAGTATCTGTACGCCGATGCGGAGGAAAAGCCGCTCTACGAGGACATGGCCAAACGGATCGACGCCAAGCCTGTCCGCGGGACCGACATGCTGGTGTTGAGCATCCTGGCGGGAACTCCGGCGGAAGCGCAAAAAGCGGCGGATTTCCTATTGACGACATTTAATGCGAAATTGACGGACATTGTCAGACTCCAGGGGAAAGAATCCCGGATGTTTATTGGCGGCCGACTGGAAGAAGCCAAGCGGGAATTGGATAAAACAGAACAAGCCTTGGTTGACTTCAAGTCAAAAAACCAGACGGTGTCCATCAGTGACCAAACGAGAACTTTTGTGGAACGCCAGGCAAATCTGCGAAGATTGGCGGTGGACAATCAGCTGGCGCTGGAGAAGGCTTGGGCCCAGGTGAAATCGCCGGCGTTAATTTCCGATACGCCCACGATCACAAATCTGAAAAGCCGTCTTGCCGACCAGGAAGCCGAGCTTGCCGCATTGCTGAAAAACCATACGGAAAAGCATCCCAAGGTGAAAACCTTGCAAGCGGCCATGAGTGAAAACAAAGCGAAACTGAACGAAGAGATGAAACGGGTGGCCCAAGGCGAGCTGGCGTTGGGACAAACCCAGCGGGCCACAATTGCCAGACTTAGCAGCCAGGAAGAACAGGAGATGGCTGCGCTGCCGGCCAAAGAACAAGGCCTCGCCCGGCTGATGCTCAACTATACGGTGGCGCAGGAACTCTATGTCATGCTGGCCAAGCGGTATGAAGACGCCCGGATCAGTGAAGTGATGCAACCGACCAACGTTCAGGTCGTCGATGTCGCCGCAATGCCAGAAAAAACCGCTCGGCCGCGATGGCTGCTGAATTTGGCGATCGCCGGCCTGATTGGTCTGTTTTCCGGTGTTACCGCCGCATTTTTCGTCGATTATTTCCGCAAGACGATCGACACGGCGGAAGATGTCAAGAATTATCTTGGACTCCGGGTGATCGGCAGTATTCCCAGCTATGGCCTGCAAAAAGAACCGGAAAAAGCCTGGAGCAACTTTACGCCTAGGGTGCCGCAAGTGATCAAATCCGCAGAAGCAAAAAGTCAGGAGGGATGATCGTGGGAAAACAAGCTCGATATATCATCCGGGACCGTGAACAGTCGGCGGTTGCCGAATCCTTCCGGGTTCTGAGTTCGACACTGCAGGAGACACAGGCGGAAACCGGCGCCAAAACCATCTTGTTTTCGACCGTTACTACCGGTGAAGGCGATTCGATGGCAGCTGTCAACACTGCGGCAACCTTGGCGTATGCCGGCAAAAAAGTTATTTTAGTGGATTGTGACATGCGGCGCCCGGTATTGCACGAAATTTTCAACGTCAATGTTTTTGGCCTGACCAACATTGTCATTCAGGAAAGAGATGTCGAGGAAATGCTGCAGGACACGGATATCGCCGGACTCAAAGTCTTGTCCAGCGGATCGGTTCCGGTCGGGCCCGTGGAATTGCTCTCCAACCCCAAACTGCGGGAAGTTCTGGAGACCTTGAAGACGATGGCGGACTATGTTTGTATCGTTTGCGCCCCGTTGATCATCCGTTCTTCCAACATACTCTCCGATGCCTGCATTGTGGCGTCCAAAGTCGATGGAGTCATCCTGGTCATCGACAGCCGGTCCGTAAAAACGCAGACGGCGAAGAAAGCGGTGGAGTTATTGAACGGCGCCAGGGCAAAGGTGATCGGAACGGTGCTGAACGATGTGAAAGTTGCGGACGAGTTCATGTATTTTGCCTCTTAGGGGATACCAGGCGACCAGATGAGAAAAGGCAGGCGAATTCAGGTGCGACAAAAAATAAACCGCTTATGCCTGATGGTTGCTGATGCAACGGTTTTTGCCGTCAGCCCCTTCATCGCATTATATCTGCGTGTGGACGATATTGCCGGAGGCGTGTATTTGGAAACCATTATCCATTATCTGCCGGTGCTTCTGGCGGTCCACTTTCTTGCCTTTTTTGCCCTCCAGCTTTACCGGCGGGTATGGAAATATGCCGGCGTTCATGAATTGCTGTCGATCGTCGGGGCGGCGACGCTGGCGCAACTGTCGTTGTACCTTCTGGCCCAGGCGGCGGGGATTGGTTTGCCGCGAAGTCTCTATATCCTCTGCGGGTTGTTGGAAGTTGCACTGATTGGCGGAATTCGGCTGTCGGTAAGAATTGCTTCGAACAAATGTCTCGCATTTCTCGGCCGCCCCGAAAAAGTTTTGATCTTTGGCGCTGGCGATGTGGGATCCTGGATTGTAAAGGAAATCCGTGCCCATTATGGCGCCAACAAGAAAATTGTCGGATTCATCGACGATGACCCGAAGAAATTGGGTTGCATACTGAATGGAGTAAAAGTGCTGGGCGGGCGTTATGAAATTGAAAAAATCGTCACGCAGCATGGAATCGATGAAATCATTGTCGCCATCCCCTCGGCCCGTAGTATGCTCGTCCGGGAAATTGTAAAAATGTGCCGCAGTACGAAAAGCAAAGTCAAAATTGTCCCGGCGCTCCATGAGGTTATTGACGGGATGGTCACCATTCGCCAGTTGCGGGATGTCAATTTGGAGGATTTGCTGCACCGGGAACCGATCAAACTGGACATCGCCCTGATGCGAACGCAATTTCGGCAAAAAAGGGTGTTGATCACCGGCGCCGGCGGCTCCATCGGATCGGAGATCTCCCGCCAGGTCGCCAAGATGTTGCCGGCTAAATTGTATTTGTTGGGAAAGAGTGAAAACAATATTTTTGAAATTGAACGCGAATTGCAAAGGTTGTATCCGCACTTGGAAATTGAGCCGATTATTGCGGATGTTCGTGATGAAAAACGCATCCGCAGCATTTTCGCCGAACGACGTCCGGAAATCGTCTTTCACGCCGCCGCACACAAACATGTTCCTTTAATGGAGAGCCAACCGGTAGAGGCGGTTCAGAATAATATTTTCGGGACGATGACTGTAGCCAGAGCCGCGATTGCCGTGGAAGCCGAATGTTTTGTCATGGTGTCCACAGATAAAGCCATTAACCCTTCCAGCGTCATGGGGGTAACCAAACGGGTGGCGGAGATGGTCATTTGTTCCATGAACGGAAAAAGCGCGACAAAATTCGCCGCGGTGCGATTCGGCAACGTACTGGGCAGTCGGGGCAGCGTGGTTCAACTGTTTCGCAAACAGATCGCCAAAGGCGAGGCCATCACGATCACGCACCCTGACATGTGCCGCTACTTCATGACGATTCCGGAAGCTTCGCAACTGGTTCTCCAGGCCGGAGCCATGGCGAGGGGCGGCGAAGTGTTTGTCCTTGACATGGGGGAGCCGATCAAGATCGTGGATTTGGCCTGCCACTTGATTGAACTGACCGGTTTGGTTCCCCACAAGGACATAAAAATTGAATATACTGGCTTGCGGCCCGGCGAAAAATTGTTTGAAGAGTTGTTGACGGCGGAAGAGGGGAGTTCGGCAACCAAGCATGAAAAAATTTTTGTGACCAATCTGAGAAAAGTGGATGAAGAAAAATTGTATGAAAGTTTGGCAGCTTTGAGAAATATCGAAGATCCGGATAAAATCGTCAATCTTTTGGCAAAGTTGGTTCCCACGTACCAAGGCTCCAGGGTACGGCGGTTGCGTCTGATCGAAGGCAAGGAAGCGTTGACGACGGGTGAGGGGAAAATGGTTCCCGAGGAGGCGCTTTGAACAACGACAGGAATGTTGCGGGCATCAGGGGCCGGCTTATTTCCGGCATCAAATGGACGGCGGTAGTAGCGGTTGTGGTGTCGGCAAGTCATTTGGCTTCTTCGGTGATCGCGGCAAGACTGTTGGGGTTGGAGGAGTTTGGCGAGTTTTCGATCATCCGGAGTACGGCGATCATGATGGCCAATATCGCGGCAATGGGAATCGGCGTAGCCGCGACAAAATATGTGGCTGAACTTCGCAACACGACTCCGGAACGACTGGGAAGAATCTTGGGACTGTGTTCCTCCATCACTCTCGTGACCAGTGGGCTGTTCGCACTGGCGCTGTTGCTGCTGGCTGAGGAGATTGCCACCACCAGCTTCAATTCGGGACAATTGGCCGGACCATTGCGGATTTCTTCCATCTATATCTTCTTTGTCACACTGAATGAATATCAGAATGGCGTGTTGGCGGGGTTTGAATCTTTCGCGAAGCTGGCCCGGATCAATGCCATCCAGGCGGTGGGCAGTCTGTTGCTGATCTCTGTGCTCGCCTTTTTGTGGGGGTTGACGGGCGCCGCCTGGGCGCTGGGCCTGTCCGGAGTGCTGAACTGGTACCTGAATCGGTTGGAAATTCGAAAACAACTGGCGAAATATCAGATCGCCGCAACATATCAGGGGATTTTTCAGGAGAAGTCAGTGTTGACAAATTTCGCGTTGCCGGTGGCTTTTTCCGGAATGATCGGGGCGGTGACCGTTTGGAGCTGCAATGCGTTTCTGGTCCGACAGCCGGAAGGAATGGCGCAAATGGCCATATTTACGGCAGCAGGGTCTTTCCGGTCGCTCGTCATGTTTGTGCCTGGCCTGGTGATCCGCGTCGCAACCCCAATTTTGTGCAACCTAGTCGGCGAAAAAATGTATTCGGCATCCTCGCGTATTTTTAAGATCAATGTCCTGATCTCGGCGATTGCCTCCTCCTGTGTAGCGGGAGCAATTATCTTGATGGCGCCGGAACTCTTGGCGTTGTTCGGGAAAAGATTCGTCGGCGGTGCAGAGGTGGCCAGCCTTGTCGCTATCGTGTCCATCGTGGAAGTGATGGCAAACACGCTGTATCAACCGTTGTTGGCATATGGACGGATTTGGTGGCAGGTTCGGGTCATACTCTGTTGGAGCCTGATTTTAACGACAGTGACTTACCTTACCGTGGGAAGTTTCGGAGCGCTGGGCCTGGCGGCCGCTTATCTGGCAGCCCATATTGCTTCGCTTGGATTGTATGTTTTTGTTGGCTATCGGATCAAGAAAACAAACGAACTGGGCTACGTTCACATCTGATCTGGAGGAAGACATCCGATGACGCACATCAATTCGGCCAATCCCTATTTCAGCATTGTAATTCCGGCGTTTAATCGGGAAACCGAAATCGTTCGGGCTCTCGACAGTTGCCTGAATCAATCCTTTCAGGACATCGAAGTGTTGGTTGTGGATGATGCGTCTACCGACAATACCGCGACAGTGGTAGCTGATATTCCGGACGCCCGGCTACGGCTCATCCGGCATCCCGTCAATCGAAACGTGTGTCCGGCCCGGAATACGGGCAGTGCCAACAGCCGGGGCGAGTGGGTGGTGTTTCTGGACAGTGACGATGTTTTGGCGCCGGGCGCCCTGCATACGATGTGGAAATATGCCCGGGTGTGTCCGGAGGAAATCGGCCAGTTGGGATTCTTGCTGGAACGGGACGATGGCAGGATTTCGCCGGAGCCGCTGCCGCAGGAATGCTTGTTGGACTATACCGGTTTCATGTCGTTTTGTGAAGGATTGAATCTGACGGATTGGATGCAGTGTACGAGGCGTTCCACTTTCGAATATGTTAAATTTCCGGATAGCCGGGCTTATGAAAGTCCCTATCTTCTGGATTTTACGCAAAAATTTAAAATCCATCTGGTTCCGGAAATCACCGGCTTTGTCCATTTGGACAGCACCAATCGGATTTCCGCCGCCGGGGCGAAACCGGAGGCCGAAAAAATAACCCGGGATGCGCCGGATCATTTGGCGGCGTTTGACCGTCTTCTGGCGCGACACGGCAAGGCCTTGGCGATTCATGGCCCCAAGCGCTATCAACTGTATCGCAAAATGCAACTGCTGGCCGCGTTTTTTGCCGGCAAGCGCTGGCGGGGAAGCCGCCTGGGAATCGGCTATCTGCTGTCCTACCCCGGCGATGTCAGCGGCTGGGCGATTACGCTGGCCGGACTTGCAGGACCGCAGACACTGACCCAATTTCGGCTGATGAAGCAACAACTGTCAAATTTAGCTGCAAAATATAGTTTGCGTTCAAAGACAACTGGAGGGGGAGCATAATATGAAAACGATGGAAGCCACCTATGGCGCCTATCCGCAAGTAAACGACCAAGCGGGATTCGGATTTCACAAGCTCTTTATGACCGGCCTGGCCGCCGGTTTAATGGGCGTGCTCTCTTCATCCGCATTGTTCCCGCCATCGTCGCCGCCGTTTTTTCGACTGCCGGCGGCTGCGGCGATTGTGGCGCTGATGTTTTTGCTGTCGGGTTTGCGGATTGGCAAGTTTTCGACAGGACGGCTGCTGGCATTGGCCTGTTGGACCGGCTTCGCCCTGACATCTGTGATTTCGGCGCTGCTTCACCGGGATTCCCTGTTGCCGGAAGTGTGGCAATCCATTGGTGTGCCGCTCATCCTGTTCACGCTGTTTCCCCGGAGTGTCAGCCGGTTTGGCGATAAAATCGTCCTGTTTGCCATCATTCTGGCTTTTGCGCCCTATATTATCGTTTCTCTCATTAAGGTGCCGTTCTTTACTCCTTATAACGGAGTGTTTTTGAACGCAAACATGTTTGGAATGATTGTTTCAACGATGTCGGCGGCAATTCTTGCGCTGTTGCGGGGATCCTTGGATCAACGGGAGTTTTCACTGGCGAATTTGCTATGGAAGGCAATGCTGGTGGGGATATTGGCCGGCTCGTTGGTGCTGATTTTTTTAAGCGGATCCCGAACGAGTCTGGTGACGTTCAGCATCATGTGCCTGATTTTTTTCGCCTCCCTGTTTGTGAATATGTCGCGCAACCGGTATTTGATCGCCCTGTCGATCGCCGGGGTTTTCGGAATCCTCCTGTTTATTCTGGGAAGTGTTGCCATGAATGCTTCCGCAACCGGTTTCGTCGAATACTTGACCAACAAATTCCTCACCAAAATTGCCCAGGACGATACGACCGGCGGACGTATATACATATGGAGACTGGTCCTGACCCACGCGCAACTGATGGGATTGGGCAGCAACATATTAGGTGAGCAGCCGGCCCACAATACTTACATGATGATTCTGGCGACAAAAGGGCCGATCGCCATGGCGTTTATGTTGGCGGTTCATTTGACAACTCTGATGATGGCGTTGCGTCGAGTGTCGGTTGCGATTAAATTTGACGGGTATTCCATCGGCCCATTGTTGGTTGTCGTGAACTATCTGGTGATGGGACTGACTGAGAACGTATTTGGAACGCTGGGAAACGGCATCAACATTTCGTTTTTGCTGATGGCCGGCATCCTTATTAACCAGGGGCAATACCTGCGACTGGGGCATCCGCGACAGGGGATGCAGTAGAAATGAGAGCGATGTTTGTTCACGAACACAAGTTTGTTCGCGACGAAACAGGCAAGTACTATTCTTCCGGTCAATTCCCCTACCGGATTTGGCGGCGGTATCTGGAGATTTTTGACGAATTGGTGGTCGTTGGCCGATTAAGGCCATTGCGTTCAGGGGAGACCGTTCAATCACTGGATTTGTCGAGCGGTCCGGGCGTAAGCTTCGTGGAAGTGCCTTCACTCAGCGATCCGTGTTCCCTGATTTTTCGGCGGCAGGAAGTGGCGGCCAGAATCCGGACGGCGATGCAAACCTGTGATGCCGTTATTATCCGAACCAGCGCCATTGGTCAACTGGCGGCGGGAATCGGCATGCAACTGAAGAAACCGTGGGCGGTGGAAGTCGTGGGATGCGCGTTCGACTCGTTATGGAATTATGGCAACTGGCAGGGGAAATTATATGCGCCATTGGCGGCCACCATGAACCGAAGAATGATTGGCAAGGCGCCCTTTGCGATCTACGTGACGCAAAGATTCCTGCAACACCGTTATCCCTGTCCCGGTTATTCCGTCGGCTGTTCGGATGTGCAACTGGAAAAACGGGATGAGAAGTTATTGACCCAGCGTCTGAAGAGAATGGAAGGCGTCGTTCCGGTTTTCAAAATTGGTCTGATTGGATCCCTTGTACATTCCCATAAGGGAGTCGATACCGCCCTGCGGGCTTTGGGAAGGAGCAAGAAACAACTGCCGCCGTTCGAATTCAGGATTCTTGGCGGCGGAGATCCCGAGCGATGGCAAGCTTTGGCCGAAGAGTGCGGAGTCGGTTCACAAACCGTATTTTGCGGTACGCTGGCCAACGGCGCGGCCGTAAACCATTGGTTGGATGAAGTCGACTTGTATATCCAGCCCAGCCGGGTCGAAGGCTTGCCCCGGGCGTTGGTGGAAGCGATGAGCCGGGGTTGTCCGGCATTGGGGTCAAATGTTGGCGGGATTCCTGAACTCCTGGACTCGCAGTGCCTTCATAAACCGGAGGACGTCACTGGACTGGCCCGACTGTTGGTCAATGCCCTCACAAATAAAGACTGGCGGGTTGAGCAAGCCCAAAAGAATTTTCGGCGTACCGCGGAATATGACGGCGAGGTGCTGGGCGAAGTTCGACGGAATTTTTGGTTGAAGTTCGCCAACTATTGCCAAGCGGTTTCGGGTCCGGATTCCAATAAAGTTTACAGAGATTGTATTGTTTGATAAAAATTTCGGAATGCAGGCGAGCTTGGAGGTTGGAACCTTGAATTTGCGGGAGAAATCGTCGTCAAAAGTTGGTTTGTATATGATGATTGCTTTTTTGCTTGCTATTGCGGGGATTGTTTGGTGGAAAGAAAGCAATGTTTTTGGCGTGACGTATTCGAATCCGGCCGGGAAAAAAATGACGGCGTCCCGGAATCCGACCGCGATGGATGGGGGAACGGAATCCATTATTGCCGCGGATGTTATCAATGTGAAGTCTTTTGGCGCTCGAGGCGATGGAGAGCACAACGATACGGCGGCGATTCAGGCCGCGATCGATGCTGCCGGGACAAAAACTACAACCGTTTTTATTCCGCCGGGAGAATATAAAATTGATGCGGTTCAATCATTGACGTTAAAAAGCGGCATTACCGTGCAAATGACCCCGGACACCATCCTGCGCGTGATCCCCAATTCTGCTGCGCGGTATGCAGTGCTCACAGTAAACGGCGTCGAGAATGTCCGGATTCTTGGCGGCGTTCTCATCGGCGATCGCCGGCAACACTTCGGGATAACCGGTGAATGGGGCATGGGGATTCGCATTACCGGCGCGAAAAATATTGTTGTTCAAGGGACGACCTGCAATGAATTTTGGGGTGACGGATTTTATATCGGCGAAACGGCAACGGGCAAGCCAAGCGAAAATATCCGACTGGTTGACATCAAAGCGGATCGGAACCGCCGTCAGGGGTTGTCGCTGATCAGCGGAAAAAGTATAGAGATCGTCGACGCCAGTTTTACAAATACCAATGGGACTGCGCCCGCGGCAGGCATGGACATCGAACCCAACAACCCGCGGAATGTGTTGGAAAATATCATCATCCGGGATTTAACCACGGCGGGAAATCAAGGAGCGGGAATTATCATCAGTTCGGGAGCCTTGGCCGGCACGCCCCATCCTCTCGGCATCCGTATCCTGAATCACCGGGATGAAGGCAGCGATCGCGGCATGCAGATTTCCACCAAAGGCATTATTCCCGGCGAGGTTTTTATCGATCAACCGGAATGGAAAAATACCCGCCGGAATGCAATCGCCATCCAGGGACATGATCATCGTTCTTTCCACATCCAGATCAATGCCGCTGCCATATCCGACGTGAATCAGAGCCGTCCGGGGGCAGCGATCGACATATACAGCTTTAAGGACAGCAGTCCGAATGAAAATGGCGGGATCGGCAATGTCAGCATCAACAGCCCGGTGATTGCCGCCACACAAGTGAATTCCAAGACCGTCGCGGCGTTCTATATTTGGGATATTCCCGGCCATCAGATTCGGCGGTTGTCAATCAGCAATCCGGTTTTAAAAGGAAATTTGACGAAGCTATCTCTCCAAAACAATATTCATGAGTATGTGAACTTTACGCAAAAATAGTCAGATCTCTGAAGGAAAACCGGAGGTGTTATTTGTGAACCGAAAGATTGGTGTTATTGGACTTGGGTACGTTGGACTACCGATCGCCATCGCATTTGCCAGAAAATTTGACGGTGTAGTCGGCTTTGACATTAATCCTGCCAAAATCCACTCCCTGCGCCAGGGCGAAGACAATACCGGCGAAGTGGAAATCGCCGACCTACGATCCACTTCCCTGAAATTTACCAATGAGGTCCGGGATCTGGAAGCGGTTGATTTCTTTGTGGTGGCGGTGCCGACGCCGATTGACGAAGCAAATTGTCCTGATCTCGGCGCTCTAGAAAAAGCTTCGGAAGTGGTTGGCAGTGTCCTGCGTCCCGGATCCGTGGTGGTCTTTGAATCGACTGTATATCCCGGAGTTACGGAGGAAATATGCGGTCCCATATTAGCCCGGGTATCCGGACTGAAGCAAGGGGTTGATTTCAAACTCGGGTATTCCCCGGAGCGCATCAGCCCGGGGGATAAAAACCATCGATTGGAAAACATTGTTAAAGTTGTGTCCGGGGAAGATGCGCAGACTTTGGAAGTCATCGCCCAGGCCTATAGTGCGATTGTCGACGCTGGAGTTTATCGGGCTTCCAGCATCAAGGTGGCGGAAGCGGCAAAAGTCATCGAAAATACGCAGCGTGATCTCAATATTGCGCTGATGAACGAATTGGCCATTATTTTCGAAAAGATGCGGATTTGTACGCGCGATGTTCTGGCGGCAGCCAATACAAAGTGGAATTTTCTGCCCTTTTCCCCGGGGCTTGTCGGTGGGCACTGCATCGGCGTGGATCCTTATTATTTGACCTATAAGGCGGAAGAAATCGGCTACAGTCCCCAGGTCATCCTGGCGGGCAGACGGATTAACGACGGGATGGGCAAATATGTGGCTGAGCAGACCGTCAAAAAAATCGCCAAAGAACGGGTAGTGGTTTCGGACGCGAAAGTCGGGATTTTTGGCTTAACTTTCAAGGAGAATGTGCCGGATATCCGTAACAGCCGGGTTCCGGATATTGTGGATGAATTGAGAAGCTACGGCATTGAAGCGCTGGTGCATGACCCGGCAGCGGATAAAAAGGCCGCCATGTCCGAGTACGGAATTCTCCTCCGGGATTTGTCGGTGTTGCAACAATTGGATGCCATCATCGTAGCGGTGGCCCACAAAGAATATGTAACCGCAGGGTTGCCGGAGTTTGTCGCCCGGCTTAAGAATCAACAGGGCGTTGTCATGGACGTGAAGTCCATATTCAACCCGGAAAAATTGCCAATGGGGGTGAGGTATTGGAGCCTGTAGCCAGCGCCTACGAAGTATTGCAGAAACAGTTGCGGTATTCGCCCCGAAAATGGCTTGTGACTGGAGTTGCCGGATTTATTGGGTCCAATTTGTTAGAAACCCTGTTGTTGTTGGATCAGATTGTTGTGGGAATTGATAATTTTTCAACCGGCTTTCAGGAAAATATCGAAGATGCGCTGGCCAAGGTCGCTCCGGGACAGGCCGCCCGATTTTCCCTGATCACCGGGGATATTCGAGATGATTCTCTTTGCAGGCAGGCTTGTCAGGGCATCGATATCGTGCTGCAGGAGGCTGCTTTGGGCTCTGTATCCCGATCCGTCGCCGATCCTGCGACGACCAACCAAAATAATGTCGACGGCTTTTTGAACATGCTGATCGCCGCCCGGGATGCAAAGGTCGGGAGATTTGTCTTCGCATCCTCCAGTTCCGTATACGGGGATTGCACCGATCTTCCGAAGGTTGAGGATCATATTGGGAAACCGCTTTCACCCTACGCAGTCACAAAATATTTGAATGAATTATATGCAGGCGTTTTTGGCCGACTTTACGATTTTTCCTGTATTGGGTTGCGGTATTTCAATGTTTTCGGCCGGCGCCAAAACCCTAACGGCGCTTATGCCGCAGTCATTCCAAAGTGGTTTAATAGCTTGATCCGGCGGGAAAATACTTTCATTAACGGAGACGGAGAAACCAGCCGCGATTTTTGCTTCATCGACAATGTGGTCCAGGCGAACCTGCTGGCGGGTTGCACCAGCAATCCGGCGGCAATCGGCCAAGTTTACAACATTGCCTGCGGCGAGCGGACAACGCTCAACGAATTGCATTCCATGATCCGAAAGTTGCTGAAAACCGCGAATCCGGACTGCCTTTGCCCGGAACCGGAGTATCGGGGATTCCTACCCGGTGATGTGCGCCATTCCCATGCCGACATCGAAAAAGCCGTCCAGTTGCTTGGATATTGTCCGACGCACATGGTTCAGGAAGGTTTGGCGAATACCGCCGCGTGGTATTTGCAACACGAAACTGGTTGCCCCAAATGATGTGATTGGGGGGTCTTCGATGGCTAGAATTCTGGTGATTGGCGGAAATGTCCATTCCCTGGTCCTGTTTCGCGGCGACATGATTCAACAAATGGTGGAGGACGGGAATGA